>NZ_JALKIF010000005.1 GCF_023227715.1 Methanobacterium alcaliphilum | reverse complement strand
ATACACGGAACAATCAACTACCTACGACGCAAAATGCAAAACTGGACACAAAAACACGGGAAAAATATCAACCCCCAATAACTTTACAACCCCAAAAAACATAGATATTAAACTGACTTATTCTCAGGGCAGGGTGAAATTCCCTACCGGCGGTGACCATATTATGGAAGCCCGCGAGCGCTCCTTAATTTAAGGAGGTCAAGCTGATCTGGTGAAATTCCAGAGCCGACGGTTAAAGTCCGGATGGAAGAGAATAGATGTTTGATGATCTCAGAACATATTAATTTAATCTGAGGATATACATTAGACCAGTCTATATTTATTTTTGCCCTGATTCTGTAGTCACTCAAAAAGGAGGTTTTACTACCATGAATCAAAAATTACTGGCCCAATTTGGTAACTCACAAGAGAGGATGGAAAATGCTCTCAATGCCCTAAAAAATGGCCATGGCGTAATAGTTACCGATGATGAAGACCGTGAAAATGAAGGCGATATAATATTCGCTGCTGAAACACTAACTGAATCCCAGATGGCCCTATTAATAAGAGAATGCAGTGGAATTGTCTGTTTATGCTTGCCTGATGAAAAGGTAGATGATCTTGGCCTACCTATGATGGTTGAACACAATTCCAGTCCCTACCAGACTGCTTTTACTATATCTATTGAAGCCGCAGCAGGTGTCACCACTGGAGTATCTGCCGCAGATAGATTAACCACTATAAAAGCAGCCATTGCTGATAATGCTCAGAGTAAAGACTTAAATCACCCAGGACATGTATTCCCACTAAGAGCAAAACCAGGCGGAGTCTTAGAGCGCAGGGGCCACACTGAATCTGTGGTTGATATGGCTAGATTGGCAGGACTTAAACCATACGGCGTGCTGTGTGAACTTACCAATCCCGATGGAACCATGGCCAGATTACCAGAAATAGTTAGTTTTGCCCTAAAACACAATATGTGTGTAGTCACTGTGGAAGATCTGGTTAATTACAGGGAAATGAATGATAAAGTTTTCATTAATTCAAAATGAAATCATTTAATTTTTATTTTAAAATTACTATTCTTTTAAATCCATTTATTTTTTTATATATGATAATATAATAATCATCAATCAGTTTATAATAAATTATATTAATGTTATAAAAAATACTATGAACTAGAGTGATAAAATGAATCTTGAAGATTTAGATTTTGAAGATGTAAGAAAAATAATGGATAGTGAAATAAATTTAGATATTGGAAATGATAGATTATACATGAGTAAGCGATTAAAATCGGGCTATGAAGATAAATATACTCATTTATTACTAGATGCAACAGTTGATGGAGATTCAAATTCATTATCTCAATGTATTTTAAATGAAAACTGTTTATCTAGTATGGAACCTAGTGCTAGAAGTCGAACAGGCCAAAAAAAAGTTCCAAAAGATGCTCATATTACTTTAGCAGAAGGAGAATTTAACCGATTTTATATCCGTGCTTTGTGTATAAAAGCTATTGCTCAAAGATATGAATTGGAAATATATAGAGCTAAACATGTTCAAAGGCCAAGATCTGCTTCTCAAGAATTAATAGGAACTACAGTAAATCCCAATAAATTGCTCGAAGATTTAAGAAAAAATGTTGGTGTAGACACTGCACTAGGAATTCCCGCAGGTCCAAACTCTGGTTTAAGTGTGAGAATAAGAAGAAGATATGGTTAATTGGAATATAATTGTCCCGGATACCTCTCTGAAATAAAATCAACAACTACATTGCAAGCACTAATTAAATCATCTTCAGGTAAGGGTTGATAACGAACTTTACCATGAGATAAATCTTGTATTATTGAATGAATATAAGAATCACACTTAAGTTTAGGATTTTCAAATATAAATTTAGCAAGATTTTTGTTTCTGTTTTCAAAATGACAGATAGTTTCTAATACATGCCTTATAGAATTGGGAGTAGTATGGGAAGGTTTTTGATTACTATTGACTATTTCAATTATATCATTCAAATGATTTTCATAGGGTAGCATTAATTGATCATTCCAAATAGCAATGTCATTCTTTTTAAGAATATATTTTTGACCTATAATTCTATTACTCATTAATAAATTCATGAATTCTAAATTATGTGTTAAAATTATAAATCTATCAAAACTTTTTGGATCAAAATGTTGATTTATGATACTTATGCTCTGAGTAACTTTATAAACAAAATTAAAGTCCATGCTTGAAATTGGGTCGTCAATTACGAAAAATAATTTTTTATAATCATCTTCTTTCTGTATAATAGTATGAACAGAAGCAAGATAATAACAAAAAGCCACTATACCTTTTTCACCATCACTTAATACATGTGGCGCATTATTTGAAAGACTTTGATCCATAAAGGTAATACTAAACTCATTCTCATCAAAACTATATTTATCACTAAAGAAAAAGTTTAAAAAGTATTTCAGTGATCTAATAACCTTAGTTCTTTTTTTAATCTTAGATTTATTTTCTTTTTCTTCAATATCAAGCTGAAGTTCAGAAATCTTTGATTCTAGAACCTTATTTTTCGCAATATTTTCTTTTTGTTCCTTTAGAATGAACATATATCTCGCATTACAAATTTTTTTGTTTAATTTGCGTCGTTCAATACTAATTGAGTTTTTAGTTTTATTTAACAGAGTAATTTCAGTATTAGACCCTGAAAACTCTTTTTCTAATCGATTTAAAAAAGACATGACAAACTCAATTTGTTTCTCAAAATCAAAATTTGTAAACTCAATATCCATTTTTTTATGAATCAACATACTTTTTAATTCTTCAATTTTAACTAAAACTGAATCATTATTCGATAAATTTTTTAATTCAAAGTTTGAAGAAGGTAAATAATTATTAAGATTATTAAATTGGATATATACCTCATTAAAGATATTATAATGGTTTTCAATTTCTTCTTTTAGTAAATCTAATTTCTTAATCTGATTATCCATTTTTTTAATGGTTTTTGCTTCTGAATCTCCAATATACTTATTATATTTATTTATTAAATTAATAGCATCATTACTTAAAGATTGTTTACAAAAGGGACAGTGCTGATCTTTGAATTTGTATAAATTTATACCATGTTCAATAAAATCTTGTTTAGATTTTATATCCTCAACAAATTGTTTATTAAGATTAGATTTACTAAAAGACGTTTTCAACAAATATTCTACCTCATCAATCAGTGAAATGTCAATGTGAAATGAAAGTTCATTGATATCTTTTATTCCATCAGGCATAGCTTTTAATTTTTGATGATCCTCTTTAAGTGAATCAAAACTCTGTGTTTCCTTAATCTCAATATTTTGTATAACCTTATCAAAATTTACTTCTTTATACTCTTTAGTATTTTTACTTATTTTGAGATCATCTAATTCTAAAATAGCTTTTTGAATAGCATTATTCATTTTCTTATGAATTCGTTTTTGATCTTGGAGAAGATCATTAAGCTCTTTTTTTTCCTTAGTCACATCGATATTAGTTTTACCTAAAATATAACCCGAAATATTATCATCAGGTTTAAAATCAGCAGATTCTAAATTTTCACTAACATATTCTCTATTAAAAACATGAAACAAATAACCAGTATTATCTTTAATTAATGGTTTAGAATCTTTTTTAAAGATTATTTCAAGTTTTTTAGCAGATTGTTTTTTATGATCTATTTTAAAAATGAATTTACCCTTATTTTCATTTGTTGTTAATAAATGATTTGTTGATTTAACATTACACAAAGGAGAAGCTAACCTAAAAGCACGGCTAATGAAAGTTTTTCCTAACCCATTGTTTGCAAAAATTCCCATTTTGATTGAACTTGTTTTGTCGCTAAAGTTTAAATCAACGTGTGGGCCTAAATTTTTTAAATCTAAATTTATTTCAATCAGTTTATCCTTAGACATCATATTCCCCCCAAATTATCAATATTATTCGTAATATAATTAAAAACATGAGAAAGAGATTAAATAATGTTAAATTCTCAATTTTCAATCAATAGATTATTCAACATGATTTAGACATGTTGATTGTGGATTAAGATCATCACCATAAAGTTAAGGATATCTTTTTTGGATCCCTAAATATCAATCGTTTACTATTAAGTGCAGTTGACCTTGGCAATAACCTTATCCCGGTATGAAATTCACTCCATACTAATAAACTTTTCAACTTGAATAACAACCCATTAGGGCAGATTCACTATATCAATTGAATTTTATATTAATACAGCATATTTCAATTATTTATTATACAAATAATGTTTTTCTATATTGATGGAATAGTAAATATTAAATAATAAAATAAATGCAAATCTAATTAATAAGAATATATTCTGTTTGGGGGTTTTTTGATATATCTTATATGTAAAAGCTGTGGTTTCACCTATGAATTAGCATCAGATGAATCTATTGATGATTTTATTTCATGTGGTTGTGGGGGTAGATTGTATTATAGTGATGATGGTGCAACTATCTCCAAGAAATATAAAAAACAACTTTTAGATGATAAAATAGCCAAACGTATCCGAGACAATAAGTTTAAAAAAGTTGATAACAATTCAAATAAAAAATCTTTTTCTACGATTTTTATAAGTGCTATTATAATTTTTATCTTAATTTTTATATTCACTGCAAGATCATGGCGTATTTTCTCTCTGGAATTTCCCCTAAATATTTTCTTAATTTTAGGTGCTTTTATGGTATTTTTTATAGGATACGTGATGATAGAAAATTCTAACTTGAGATAAAAGGAATGATTATAATGCCCTACCTCATCTGTGATGAATGTGACCACTACTATGAAGTAGAAGATAAAGAAGATTTCACTCACTGCCAGTGCGGCCGTCCCCTTATTAAAGTCAATGAATTAAGTGAATTTTACGGTCCTGAAGTTTTAAGAGAAAGTATTAGTACTGGAAATACTTATACTGAAGAGAGGGCCTTTGATTACTATGAAAACCAGAATAAAGGAAAAAATTTAAAGATTATTGGTATTCTTTTAATCATATCCGGTTTAGCCCTTATTTTTTTCAACCTCATTTTCATAATCTTTACAATAATTGGTGTGGGCTTGTATCTATATTCCCAGTCATTTATTTCCATCAATGAACTAAAAGGTAAAGGATGGGCCAAGGGCCTTGAAGGAGAAGACATAGCTTCACATCATCTTAAAGAATTACCTCATGACTATTTTATTTACAATGATGTTAACCTGCTAGGTAAAAAAGGGAATATTGACCATGGTGGTTATTGGTCCCAATGGAATATTTGTAATTGAAACTAAAAATTACACAGGTAAATACTTAATAAAAGGAAATAACTGGTTCTACTATAAAAATGGCAAATATCATGAGACTAAAACTAACCCCGCAAAACAAGTTCTCAGAAATACCATGGAATTGAAGAGTTTTCTGGAGACTAAAGGAGTGGATAGTTCTATCTGGTATCAGGCCATTGTGGCCTTTAAAAGTTATAGTTTTAAGGTTTCAGGAAAGCCTAAAGCATATCGGGTTCTTCTTCCACAGACTGTGCCGGAGTATATTTTAAATCAGAAGAGAAACTATGATCTTGAAATATTAAAAAAAGCAGCCATTGAACTGGAACCTTATTGTGTAGAGCTTTCATTTCTTAATAAACAGTGATTGATAATTTAAAATTGATCTTTATAAACCACAACAATTTAAACTAAAATAGCCAATCGTAGTATTAAATGGTTTAAATCTTTATTTTCAATAAAAAGTTTCCATTTCACCATCAAGAAATTAATTATGAGGCAATTAAATGTATCGTTTAACATCTAAATTGGTGATTTACAAGAACATCAGTAAAGATAGCATATTATTTAGATTATCTAATATCTGCCAAAATTTCAACACAGGCAACTACATAAAAGAAGATCTGATTACAGAGATTTATACAGAAATCAATCGTCTGCTTGATATTTCAACACGTTATGGTTTTAACAAAAACTTATGGCATAATTATCTGGCTTTTGTTTTGTCCATGACTGAAAACCCTTTTACTCTTGTCTCAGAAAAAGTTGGAGCCAATGAAGGTACGGTTAATAAATTTGCCAAAAGTGACTTCCACATCTTCAAACAATTGTTTGATTATGATTTTTCCCCCATAGAAAAAGAACTTGATATCGACTGTTTTTCCATTATAACTGATTATGATGCTGTTGTAAAAAGTGAGCAGATTTTCAACAAAAGCGTGAGTGAAAAGGTTCAAAAACTAAGTAAATCTATTGAAAACTCCAAAAACAACCAGGAACTATATCAAATCATTACAGATTTCTACAAAGAGTATGGTGTTGGAAAACTTGGGTTAAATAAGGCTTTCCGTATTTCAACTGATGATAAATCCAGCCTCCTCTCTCCCATCACTGCAACCAGTGATGTGATTTTAGATGATTTGGTGGGTTATGAGTCCCAAAAGAGAGAACTTATGCAAAATACTGAGGCATTTGTTGAAGGGCGTAGGGCTAATAATGTCCTTCTTTATGGTGATGCCGGTACTGGAAAATCTGCAAGTATAAAGGCTATTTTGAATCAGTATTATAGTCGCGGTCTGCGTATGATCGAGATTTATAAACATGAATTCAAAGAGTTACCTAAAATCATTGCCGAGGTAAAAAACAGGAATTATCGATTTATTATTTATATGGATGATTTATCATTTGAGGAGTTTGAAATTGAGTATAAATATTTGAAGGCTGTTATGGAGGGCGGATTAGAGGCAAAACCTGAAAACGTGCTAATATATGCAACTTCCAACAGACGCCATTTGATACGGGAAAGCTGGAGTGATCGCTCAGATATCTCAGATGATGAACTGCACCTTTCAGATACTGTAAATGAAAAATTATCTTTAGCTGCACGTTTTGGTGTGACCATTGGTTATTATAATCCTCTGCGGGAAGAATATTTCAATATCGTCACCACTCTGGCAAGGCGGCACCCTGAAATCAAATTGACTGATGACGAACTGAGATTAGCAGCAGGTAGATGGGAAATGCATCATGGTGGAATGTCTGGGCGTACAGCACAACAGTTCATCGATTCTTTACTGGGAACTATTGATATAACATGATTTACCCACATATTTATTAATCAGTTGATTTGAAAACTATAATCAGAGTTTTAAAAGGAGTTCCTATGAATAAGGTATTTTTGTGGTGGTTAATTGCCGGCAGTAAGGGTGGGGAAAATCGTGCCAGAATTATACTTGAACTTAAAAATAGGCCTTATAATGCTAATAAATTAGCTAAAAAGCTTTCACTCGATTATAAAACTATTAGACACCATATGGATGTTTTAATAGAGAATAATCTGGTTAAATCTACTGGACAAGCTTATGGTGCATTGTATTTTCTCACTGATGAAATGGAAAAGGTTTATGATAAATTTTTAGAGATTTGGGAAGAATTTAAGGAAAATGAGGATAAATAATGCTAATGGAAACTAATTTATTTGGACTATCCAATATATTACCCAATTTATTAATACTAGTCAAATACTCTGCTTTAATTACAAGCCTGGCCAACATATGCCTTTTAGCAGGTATGTTCTATGTTTACATGGGAAGATACTTGAAAGTTAAGTCTAAATTCACAACAGTTCTAGTTTTATTTACCTTACTTTTCCTGATTCAAAACATTCTATTTTCAGTTTATTTCGCATTCAACGTTCCTAGTGTTCTAGTAAATTCTGTTATTTTATTAATTTTCTTAGGATTAGAATTTGCTGCTTTTGTACTGCTTTTAATGGTAACAAAAGAATAATTACTAATATTTTTTTTTATCTTTTGGATTGAATTTGGAGGCAAATCCCACAATAATGTGAGGAAAATTTGGAATAATTACTTTTAAGTGTTTAAACAAGATTTAAGTATAGAATAAATGATAGAACTATGAAAATCATTTACTAAATTCTAAATTAGATAAAATCGGAGGTTAATTAAAATGATTGATATTAAAGAAATTAAATCAGTTAAACTGACACCTTTTACCAAGATGTCAGCTTCAATATATGGAGTTTTAGGTCTTGTTGCAGCTGTAATTATGTTAATAGCACTCGTCATTATGCAAGCTACTGGTTTTGTGAGTGAATTAGGGCAATTTAATATTGTAACTGGATTTGGAATACCTATGCTTGTACTATTCCCAATAGCTGCCTTTTTCTCCACTATAATGATAAGCTTCTTCTCAGCACTGCTTTATAATATATTAGTGCCCAGATTAGGTGGTATAAAATTAGAAATAGAAGATAATGACATTGTTAAAATTCCTGTGATTTCATTTTCCCTGATACTCTCAGCAATTGGAGCAATATGGGGCCTTATCATGGGAGTGGTACTGGCAGCAGTGATTTCACCTATATTTTCAGTGATTGGTGCCATCAGTACCATGCCGGGTGCTGCTAATATAACCGCCAATATTACTAATAGTACTGGAGCAGCTTTACCAAGCAGTGCTCAAATAGGAGCAGCAGGATTAATAGCATCTTTAGTATTAATAATTGGGCTACCTATACTGGTATTTGTATTTGGATTTATCTGGAATGCTTTGTTTGCATTGTTATACAATTATGTGGTCACCAGAGTTGCTAAGATCAAATTAGAATTCAATCAAATCACTGGAAACTTACATGAACTTAAACATATACCCGTGATACCAACTGCTCTTGCAGTAGCGCTTGTTTACACATTATTAGGACTTATATTCGGTGTTTTATCCGGTAACTACTTTGAATTTATAGCCGACTTTGTACAGTACTTCATACAAACCGCTTTAATTGCTCTTTTATACAACTACCTGGCACCTAAGATTGGTTCAGTTAAATTAAATCTAGAATAATATTTTCCAGATTTCTTTTTTTTATTTTTTTTTTATGAAGGGGATTATTGAATATGAAAGCAGCAATTTATACAAAATACGGCCCACCAGAAGTTCTAGAAATAAAAGAAATAGAAAAACCCACTCCCCAGGATAATGAAGTACTCATAAAAGTAAATGCCACAACAGTAACCGCGGGAGATGTGAGAATGCGTAGTTTCAATGTCCCTCGCTGGCAATGGCTTTTTGCTCGGATTTATTTAGGCATTATAAAACCAAAAAGACCAGTTTTAGGGATGGAACTTGCGGGTGAAGTTGTATCAGTTGGTAAAGATGTAACATTGTTTTGCAAGGGTGATCAGATTTTTGCATCAACATTCGCTGTGGGTTTCGGTGGTTATGCCGAGTACATATGTTTTAAAGAAGATGGGATGCTTGCACTTAAACCAAACAACATGACCTTTGAAGAGGCCGCAGCAGTCCCTGTAGGTGGTCCTACAGCATTGCGTTTTTTAAGGACAGGGAATATTAAAAAAGGTCAAAAAGTTTTGATTTATGGAGCTTCAGGTAGTGTAGGATCTTTTGCAGTTCAACTGGCCAAGTACTTCAAGGCTGAAGTTACTGGAGTATGTAGTACCTCCAATTTAAAGTGGGTTAAAGAGCTGGGGGCAGATATAGTAATTGACTACACATCAGAAGATTTTACCCAGAGCGGTGAAACATATGATATTATTTTTGATGCCGTGGGCAAGGTTTCTTCTTCAAAAAGTAAGAAGGCTCTTTCTAAAGATGGTGTTTTTCTTTCTGTTTTGCAATCTCATGCTAATGACAAGGAAAGAGTTAAAGATATGATGTTCATCAAAGAGCTAATTGAAGCGGGACATGTGAGAACCGTAATTGACAGATCTTACACACTGGATCAAATTGTAGATGCCCACAGGTATGTGGAAAAAGGACATAAAAAGGGTAATGTTGTTATAAAAATTGAGGGGGAATAAAATGAATGAAGAAAAACTGGATTTTGGTGGATCTCGCTTATTTGAGAATTTTCCATGGATTATCGGATTAATATTTTTTATCGCAAGCATGGGGATATTTTTTTATTTCACGTCTTATCTGCAGCTATTATCACTACCACTGATTTTACTCTCAGCAAACTTTTTTATAGGAACTTATGTGACCCGGAATTTCTCAAAATCAGATAATATGACACTGCCTTTTGTTGATTTATTCAACACAGACGATAATATTATCCTTGATGCGGGTTGTGGTTCGGGTAGAGCTACAATTGAACTGAGTAAAGTGTTTAAGGGGAAAATTGTGGCTTTTGACTTGTTTGATCCTAAAGGTGAAAGTATAAGCAGCCGAAACTTGCTTGAGAAAAACCTTGAAATTGCCAAAATTACAGATAGGGTCCAGATAGTGCAGGGCGATGTAACAAATATTGAATTTGAGGATAACACATTTGATGCCGCCATAAGCAGTCTTTTAATTAACAATCTAGGCAAATCCAAACAAACTGCTTTAAAAGAACTATTTCGAGTACTTAAGCCCCGTGGAAAAATATTAATTATTGTCCCATCACGCAACCTGCAAACATTCGCGGTTATGAGTGTTTTTTCTTTAGTGCTAACTTCCACTGAAAAATGGCATTATTTATTCAATGAATCTGGTTTCCAGATTCTGGATGAAGGATTTATTAACTTTGGAAAGTTTTTCCTACTACAAAAATAGGATGTGAATGTATGAATGTTGAAAAAAATGAATTAAAATCTCTTTTAATCTTGTATTCCTATCATCATATGAATACAGAAAAAATCGCTAAAGTATTTGCAAAAGTTTTAAATTGTGAAATAAAAACCCCAGACGAAGTTGAAATTGAAAATTTAAAAAACTATGATCTCATTGGTTTTGGTTCAGGAATATACAGTGCAAAACACCACGAATCTATACTTGAACTTGCGGATAATCTACCAGAAATGAATGGTGAAAAAGTATTCCTCTTTTCAACTGCAGGAATTACAGGTGAAAACAAAGCCCTTAAAGATCACTCTAAACTCAAAGAAAAATTAGAATCAAAAGGTTATTTAGTTATTGATGATTTCCAATGTAAAGGTTTCAATACCAATAGTTTTCTTAAACTTTTTGGTGGTATGAATAAAAGTAAGCCTGATGCTCAGGATCTAAAAAATGCAGAAGAATTCGCCTTGAATTTGAAGCAGAAGCTATAAAAAAAAATAAAAAAAGTAAGTATTTACGTGAAATAGATAAGAGTAAATTTGAATTTAATAAAAAATATGAAATATAAAATTCCATATAATTTTTAGAAAATAATAATTATTCTATTATTTCAGCAAAGGCAAAATTTCTTCGGGTAGCATTAACTCTAATTTTGACTTCATCGCCAACTTTAGCGCCTGAAACAAAAACTACATACCCTTCGATACGAGCAATTCCGTCTCCGTCTCTACCAGTATCTTCAATTTTAACATCGTATTCTCCACCCTCTTTAATAGGGGCGGAATTATCTCTATTGTTGTTATAACTATCTCCAAACAAATAAATCACTTTCCGTTTTGCCTTGTTGGCATACTACTATTTATTTTCAAAGCATATAAAGTAATGGGAAAGATTGTATTTTATTAAGCCAATAATCAAATGAAAATAACTGGATAAAATTCTATAAAATAAACGCGAATATTGTTTTTTGAAAATATACAGCACTAAAATTAAGTAAATAAAAAAAAAGAAAAAAATATTTTATCTATGTGAAATAGGTAAGAGTAAATTTGAATTTAATAAAAAATATGAAATATAAAATTCCATATAATTTTTAGAAAATAATAATTATTCTATTATTTCAGCAAAGGCAAAATTTCTTCGGGTAGCATTAACTCTAATTTTGACTTCATCGCCAACTTTAGCGCCTGAAACAAAAACTACATACCCTTCGATACGAGCAATTCCGTCTCCGTCTCTACCAGTATCTTCAATTTTAACATCGTATTCTCCACCCTCTTTAATAGGGGCGGAATTATCTCTATTGTTGTTATAACTATCTCCAAACAAATAAATCACTTTCCGTTTTGCCTTGTTGGCATACTACTATTTATTTTCAAAGCATATAAAGTAATGCATTGTAATCTTATTTTTTTAATAATTTGAAAACTGATTTAGCTGATCAAAAAAATAATTCAAAATCTATTTTTTAAGTAGGTCTTGCAATAATGTAATAATAAAATAAATGAACATCAATACAATTTATTTACCACGTCTATTTTTTTAAAATAAGCCCCTAGAGTGAATTTCACCTGCTGATCTAGTGCCTGTTTGGTTTCTGCTTCCAGGATGTAGGGACCTATAACCATTTCCGTGTCAGTGTCTTCCACATTCATCTCCACCTGGTGGAACTCTTTTCCATCAATCTCTTCATTGGTGTAATTTTCCACATATATAGTGGCATTTGAGATTTTTTCTACTTTATCTACCAGATCATAGAGTTTCAAGGCCATATTTAATCACCTGTATAAAAAAATTAAAATTAGGGGTTTAAACCTATTTTAAGTCATTCTTTATTTTATTAAATTCAGCATCAGATAATACAGCATCTAAGTCATCCAACGATACGGGTTCATCTGCATCAGCATAAACCATACCATTGGTTCTGTTGACCATAACAGGTTCTTTTAGTTTATATACTCTTAAAAGCCATACATAAGTCTTTTCCGAGTTGATATAATCCTGGACATGTTGATTGGCCCATATATGATATTTACTTAAATCATCAATACCATCTGCTGGTTTTTCAAATTCTTCTTCTAATACAGCATAATATTTGAGTTCATGGTCAGGTCCATCTACTTTAGGATTGGAATTTTCCTTGACAAAAGATTGATGTTCATTTTCAAAGCTATCCATATAGTTTTCATCTTGAAGATAATCTGCATTAGGATAGAGTAAAAAACCGTCAAGAGTGTTTTTATAATTTCTAATTAGGATAGACTGTTTACCCTGACCTAAGGCCTCTACAATTGCGTTGTTTTCGATTAAACATTTTTTTGTTGATTTCATAGTTTAGCTCTTATAATTTAAAAAAAAATATTAACATATATAGTTTGTTTTGAAACCATTATAAATTATGGGGTTTAAAAAAAATTATTTTAATCAAGTTTTAGATTATGTCCCCATCCTGCATGTTTATTATTTCCCCGGCATACTCTGCAGATAATGGGTTATGGGTCACCGCCACAATGGTCAAACCATCCTTTTCATTCAACTCTTTAATTAGCTCCATTATCACTCGGGTATTCTCTGTATCTAACTCACCAGTAGGTTCATCAGCAAGTAGAAGTGAAGGATTATTAGCCAGTGCCCGTGCAATTGAGACCCGTTGTTGTTCTCCACCTGAAAGTTGACTCTGCAGTCGATTATATTTACCAGATAAACCCACTTTATCTAATAACTTTTTAGCTTCCTCTTTATCCGGTTTAATCATAGGAAGCATTACATTCTCCAGAGCATTTAACTGGGGCATTAAGTTGAATCTTTGGAATATGAAACCAATATTTTCCCTTCTTAGTTTTGCCTGTTCCTTAGTAGAATAATCCTTAATATTTTTACCATTCAATAAAACCGTGCCGTCTGTTGGCGTATCAAGAATCCCTGCCAAATGCAGCAGAGTTGATTTTCCAGACCCCGATGGTCCCATTACTGCTATGAATGATCCTTTTTTAATTGTTAAGTTTACGCCCCTTAAAGCTTTTACTTCTTCAGATCCCATGATATATGTTTTCCATACATCGTTAAATTCAAGAACATTAGTCATATCTTAATGCCTCCACTACATTTAATCTGGATGCCCTCCAAGCAGGGTACAAACCAGCTAAAACACTGAGCAATGTTGCACCACCTATTACGCCTCCAACCAGCCACATAGGCAACATTTCAACTAAAGTTATGCTATCCATATTCAATTGCGGACCATATACTGTGATTCCGATTTGTAGTAAAACAGCAGCTATAATTATTCCTATTATAGATGCTATGAAACCTAAAAAAGCAGCTTCTAATAAAATACTCCCCAATATTTCCCTGTTAGTGAAACCAATGGCTTTTAGTACTCCAATCTCACGTGTACGTTCTGTTACATTTACCAGCATGATATTTATAATACTTATCACCCCAACCAGAAGGGCAATACTGGCTATGGCACTGATAAATAACATGATCCCATTAACCATGTCCCCAATTTGCTGGGATAAATCTGATTTAGTTAAAGCACTGGTTCCAGGTATCTCACTTTCGATTTCTTTGGTTACAGTTTCTGTATCGTTTTTGGTGTTGGCTGTGATAATTGATACTTTGTTATCATTTAAAGGGAGCGCAGTTTCTGTATCTAAAATCACGATACCAGTTCCTGGTCCCCCATCTGCTTTGGTTATTCCAGTTACTTGGAGTTTGTCATCTTTAATAGTAATATTGCTTCCAATTTTATAGTTATAATCATCAGCTAGTGATTGACTTATAACCACACCCTTAGTTCCTTTTACTATCTTTATCTGGTTCCAGTCAGTTAACCCTATTACCACTACAGGTACATTTTTTATATTAGTGTTAAACTGAGTTTGTTTCTTGATGTCATATAACTGGGTCATATTTCCAATTTTAGATACTGCCTTTTTACTAAGGTATGTGTCACCTGATCCCATTATAGAAGATCCGCTGGAGTTGTTCATTATGGTAATATCCCCATAAAAATTGGTTGTCTGCGAATTTATATAAGAGGTCAACCCGGTGCCAATACCCATAAGAACCACAAGAGCGATTACTCCTATTATCACTCCTAGCATAGTTAATGCACTCCGGAGTTTCCTTCTTTTAAAATTTTTTAGTGATAGTGTGTAGATACTCATTTAATCCCTCGATTAGATTTAAAATTCTAAAAATATTATCGCTTAATAATTTTTTTTATCATGATTGATTTAATAATATAATGCCATTATGTTTTTATTAATAAATATTATTTAAAGTCAACTATTAATAATGGAACATTATTAAAATAGAAAAAATAGATCATTTTTTCCAAAGAATTATCTTTTTTAAAATCATATTAATATACAATGAATCCTGTGCAAAATAAAGACGGTACCATTAATTTTAAAAATGTGCTTACCTTCTTTATCATATTCTTAATTGCCACAGCCACTATACTATACATCTTTAAAGATAATGATTATATCATAACCGTGGCCAGCGACATTATAAATCCTTTAGTTAACTTATTTGCCAGTGTTTGTTTATTATATGCTGCAAAACTATCTAAATGGTATGGTAAGAGAGTTTACTGGACATGGTTACTTTTAGGTATAGGCCAATTAGTTTTCACTTTAGGAGATATTTCATGGGGTTTTATTGAGCTTTATCTAAATCAAGAACCATTTTTTTCAATTGCAGACATTTTTTATTTGCTTTATTACCCATTATTTGCATTGGGGATTTTGCTGCTGCCCCGGATGAAAGTTAATCGCCTAAATTTAGTTAAAACAGTTTTAGATATTTTAATTATGACTATTACTATTGGACTTTTGCTTTTAACCTTCTTAATTATGCCCCTGATAATGAAAAATAGTGGGGATTTCAACCAAATCATATTATCTGCATCTTATGTTCTTTTAGACTTTGTACTGATATTTGCTTTACTTGACTTAATTTATACCAGAATCGGAGCTATTAATGACCCATTGATACTTTTAGCATCAGGAATATCTGTTCAAATAATTAGTGATGTTCTATTCTACTATCAAAGCACTGCCGGAACCTATTTTTCGGGTAGTTTACTAGACTTAGGTTGGTTAGTTGGATTCATGTTGGTTGGGCTAGCCGGAATAATGCAGGCCAATAATGCCAAACAAAAAATTGCTTTAAAAATTACCACACCTTCTCCAGAATGGCTTTCTTATATACCATTCCTCTGGATCATAATAGCTTATTTAACATTTGCCTGGAGTTATGGTCAAGAAAAACTGCATTTTGAAAATATCATATTCATAGGAAGCATCATCATTGTACTGGTTATTTTCAGACAAATTGTAGCATATAGGGAAATAAGACAGCTGTATAATGAAGCAGAAAATGAGATTATTAGAAGAGTACAGACCCAGAAAATTCTAAAACAAGAACGGGATAAAGCTCAGAAATACTTGGAAATGACTGGAACTTTAATTTTAGTTTTAAACCACAAAAAGAGAATTGTTCTAATTAATAAAAAAGTTACTGATGTACTGGGTTACAGAGAAACAGATCTTATTGGTAAAAAAGGTTCTGATCTTTTTTCAAAATCCTGCCAATTGAGTGAATTATTTGATACCAGTGCTGAAAGCCACTGCGAAGGAGAAATTTTATCCAAAAATAACGAATTAAGATACATTTCATGGAATAACCGCATATTAAAAGATGAAAATGGAGAATTTGTAGGAAGTATATTCTCTGGTGAGGATATTACTGAGCGCAGATTAGAAGAGTTGGAAAAAAAGAAAGCTATAGAAAATAATATAAAAAGGCAAAAAGCCCTTTTAACATTATCACAGAGTAAATTAGAAGATATTGATTTGTTTTTAAGGAATTTAATAAAAGTGGATAGTGAAATTTTAAATGTAGAACGGGTGAGTATCTGGTTTTTCAATGAAGATAAAAGCGCCATTAAATGCTATCGGCTATATAATTTAAGTGAAAACTCCTATGACAGTGGAATCATCCTCAAAGCTAAAGATTACCCCAACTATTTTAATGCCATAAATAATAGGCATACTATTAATGCCCATGATGCTGAAGTAGATCCACTTACAGCAGAATTTAAAGATTATATTAAACAATATAATATAAGGTCAATGCTTGATTCTCCCATATGGCTTCATGGAAAATTAAATGGCGTTTTATGCCATGAACACGTAGGGGAGGATTTTAGAACCTGGAGTCTTGATGATCAGGACTTTGCAAATGCCATTTCTAACCTGGTTTCTCTGGCTTTAGAAACTGATGAGAAAAATAAGGTAGAAACCAAGATAAAAGAATCTTTACATGAAAAAGAAATATTAATTAAAGAAATCCACCACCGAGTTAAAAATAATATGCAGATTATTTCCAGCCTTTTGAGTTTGCAGTCCCGCCAAATTGAAGATCCTAAAGCAGCTAATATATTTACAGAAAGCCAGAGTAGAGTTAAATCAATGTCAATGATACATGAAAGGCTTTATCAATCTAAAACATTATCCCGTATCAATTTTTCAGAATACATAACCAGCTTATCTAGAGAACTAGTAGCTACCTATGCTCAAAAGGATAGTGCGATTAATTTAGAAGTTAATGCAGAAGATATTCAGCTTAATATTGATACATCCATTCCCTGTGGTTTGATATTGACTGAAACTATTACCAATTCACTGAAATATGCGTTCCCCAATGGTGAAGGTACGGTAAGTATAGATTTTTACCGTGACAATCACTGTTTTGTTTTAAAGATTGCTGATGATGGTATTGGAATTCCCGAATCTATAAATTGTGAAAATACTACAACTTTAGGGCTGCTCTTAATATGTTCCCTAATCGAACAAATCAATGGAGAACTCAGTATTGACCGTGCACATGGAACCAGTTATACTATTAAATTCCATGAATTGGAATATGACGAACGTATCTAATTATATGAATGAAAATAAAGAGCATTTTTGAAAATAAAATAAATAGAGGCCCAATATAATTTTGAGTTGGAATTGACGAAGTATTCTAACTCTAATTATTTTCTTCTTTTACAAATAGTATCAAAACTAATGCAATCACTATAATAACGGCCCCTGCAAGATAAGCAGAACTGAAACCGTGCACAATCTGGTCAGGAGTTAAATGAGATTTGTTAACTACACCATAAGCTAAATAAATTCCAATTACTGCTACAGATTGCAATATGGCTACCCCAAACGCATTTGCAGTCATTCGGGCAGTGGTTACAATTCCAGAGGTTACCCCCCTCATTTTTTTAGGACTTTCACCCATGATAAATTTCATATTAGGTGGGTTGTATAATGCCACAGAGGCACCTACTAAAAATACAGATAAGCCAATATAAGCCATACTACTAGAAGCATCTAGTGTTGATAAAAGTAAGAGTGAGATTATACCTACCAAAGCACCTAAAGCAGTTATTTTATTAGGGCTAGATTTATCAGATAATTTTCCCGCGATGGGACCTACAATAAGAACTGCTAGTGGCATTATGGCTAAGACCAGACCTACCTGACTCACTTCAATTCCTTTTACTAATTCTAAATAGAACGGGAACAGTACCATGACACCTGCATTGGGCATGTTAAAAAAGAAGTTGCTGGCTGTGGGAATACTTATATGTTTATTTTTCAGCAGTTTTAGATTGAGTATGGGATCAATATACCTTGATTCCCTCCAGATGAACAGTATCCAGCAGATTATTGCTGTTAGAACTGTTCCCATAATTAAGTAAGAAGTCCAGCCTAGAGCTAGGCCTCGATTAAGTGCAAAAATAAGGGTGGCTTGGGCAATAAATAGCAATATAACACCGACATAATCAAATTTACCGCTAATTTCTTTATTTTTCACTTCTTGTAGAACACTAATTCCTAAAAATATTCCAATAATACCAATAGGAACGTTAATGAAGAAAATCCAGTTCCAACTTAAAAATTGAGTAATGTAGCCCCCAATAACTGGTCCAAATGCAAACCCCAGAGAGGCAAAAGTTGCAACATAACCCATATAAAGGCCTCTGTTTTTAGAAGGAAGATAATTTGCCACCATGGCCGCGGTTAGGGCACTGAACATGGCCGCCCCAGTGGCCTGGATAAATCTAAATAAAATCAGTTCATTGAAGGTGGCGGAAATTCCACATAAAAAAGACCCTATAATAAATACTAAAAAACCTGTTAGATACACTTTTTTATACCCTATTCTTTCGGCAAGGCTCCCAAATGCTATGAGGAAACTGCTGAGTGCTAAAACATAAATCAAAACCACCCAGGTAACAATACTAACATCAATACTGAAATGATGTGCTATTGTAGGGAGGGAGACATTTACAATAGATATATCAAAAAAACCCATAAAAGAAGCCAGACAGATAATTATTATAGTTAATTTTTGGTTATTTCGAAGTTTTTCTAACAGTTTCATTCCCCCGGGATAAATAAAATAATTTAGTCTAATTAAAGTGTATCCATCATATAGATATAAATTTTTTTAAAATTAATAAAAAATTAGTAGAATAAACCATTTAAATTAATTACAGAAAAAAAAGGGACGTGGTTAAATGAGTTACTTCAAACATGACCGGAATTTAGAGCAAATATTAGCCCCTATTACCATCCTGCGAGGTGGAACAAGTCGAGGTTTTTATTTTGATGGACGCAATGTACCTAAACCAGGGAAAGGTTTGGAGGAGTTCCTTTTAGCTGTGCGTGGATCACCAGATCCTATGGGTATGGATGGTTTAGGAGGTAACACTATTTTACAGTCCAAGATAGCCATAGTATCACCTTCCACCAGGAGCGATGCAGATGTGGACTATACTTTTATACAGATTTTCCCTGATCAGGTCGCGGAAATTAGTTATAAATTGAATTGCGGGAACATATCAGCAGGAGTGCCTGTTTTTGCCCTTATGAAAAATATGATAGGTGATGTTCCTGATGGAGAGCTGACTATTAAGGCATTTTCCACCAACACTGGAAAGATGATGTACATGACCCTGGAAGTTTTAAATGGTGAGGCCATGGTTCACGGTGAGACTCAAATCGGAGGCATACCCGGCACTGGTGCTGAAATAATGGTTGATTTTAGAGATCAAATTGGTGGATTTACCGGTAAATTACTGCCCACCGGTAATCTTATTGATACTATTCAGATGAACGATGGTAGCCTTGTTAATGTAACCATCATGGATCTAGTAAATATATGTGCCTTTTTTGATGCTGAAGAGTTTGGTTGTACCGGTTTAGAGCTGCCTAATCCAGATGGTTCCCTGAGAAAACCTTATGGCATTGAAGAAAAAATTGCAGAGTTTCGATTAAAAGTTGCTAAACTTATTGGATGGGACCAATACGATATGGATACTATTAAAAAATCTGCACTTCCTTTTGCCGTATCTATAACCAGATCTAAAAG
Source organism: Methanobacterium alcaliphilum (assembly GCF_023227715.1). Lineage (NCBI taxonomy): Archaea > Methanobacteriati > Methanobacteriota > Methanobacteria > Methanobacteriales > Methanobacteriaceae > Methanobacterium > Methanobacterium alcaliphilum. The sequence continues at coordinate 155,459 of NZ_JALKIF010000005.1, read as the reverse complement.
TTACAGTGATATGAATGCGAAGAAAATAAGTTTAGATGATGTAGATTTAGTGGCGCGTTTTTATGCAGAATCAATTATGCACACCGCAGCCCCAGGGAGTGGGTCTACGACTCTAGGTGCTGCGGCTTCAATTCCAGGCACCATCCCTAATCAGGAGCTTGATGAAAGTAGTTTAAAATCAGGTAATGGTGGTGAGTTAACTTTTGGCCATCCCAGCGGTACTTTTTCCATTAAATCAAAGCCGGTTTTAAATAATGAGCTTAATGAAGTCCATTTTAAACATCTTTCTTTTGCACGTACCGCGAGAATTATCTGTGATGGGACAGTTTATATTAAAAATAATACTCCACCAGAGAACTGGAAAGACGCCAGCGAGTTTACTACTGCATCGTTCTTTTTAGAATCAGAAAGTATCCACATACAAAAATAATCAGAACTATGCAGTAAGAGTGCGCGGGATTCATTATTATAAGATCTTACCGAGATGTATCTCAATTAGAAAAAAATATTTAAAAGGAAAGTTTTGAAATTCTTTCCATTGCTTTTTTAGTATTTTCTAATGTGTTGAATGCAGTGATACGGAAATATCCTTCACCACTGGGTCCAAAACCAACTCCAGGTGTTCCTACAACATTAGCTTCAGTTAAGAGTAAGTCAAAGAATGCCCAGGAATCTATACCTTCTGGTGTTTTTACCCATATGTAGGGAGAGTTTACTCCACCGTAGATTTCCAAACCTATTTCCACTAAGCTTTCCCTGATTATTGCTGCATTTTGCATGTAGTAATCAATTGATTCTTTAATTTCTTTCTGCCCTTCTTCACTGTAGACTGCAGCTGCTGCTTTTTGAATAGGGTAGGATACTCCATTAAATTTGGTGGTTTGTCGTCTGTTCCAGAGAGGGTTTACTGCTTGAGCATTATCTTCTAAATCATAAGCCATAACTTCCTTGGGCACCACTGTATAAGCACATCTGGTACCGGTGAATCCTGCGTTTTTAGAAAAACTTCTGAATTCTATGGCTACTTCCTTAGCACCGTCTATTTCATAGATACTATGTGGAATATCGTCTTCAGTTATGTAAGATTCATATGCCGCATCAAATAGGATAATAGATTTGTTTTCTCGAGCATAGTTCACCCAGGTAGTTAATTGTTCTTTAGTGAGTGTAGTCCCAGTGGGATTGTTAGGGAAGCAAAGGTAAATTATATCCACATCTTCAGAGGGTAGTGCGGGTACAAAGTCATTTTCAGCAGTGCATGGTAAATAGACCAGTTTTTCGTATTTTCCTTCATCACCCATAGGACCAGTTCGACCAGCCATAACATTGGTTTCTACATATACAGGATATACAGGATCAGTGACGGCTATTACATTGTCTAATCCGAATATTTCCTGTATATTTCCCGTGTCACATTTTGCCCCATCACTTATAAAGACTTCATCTTCACTTAGATCTATTCCTCTACTTTTAAAATCGTTTTCAATTATTTTATTTATTAAAAATGAATAACCTTGTTCGGGGCCGTAGCCCATGAAGGTTTCACTGTGACCCATTTCATCTACTGCTTTTTGGAATGCTTTTATTACTGCCTTAGGTAGTGGTCGGGTTACATCACCTATGCCCATTCTGATGATTTCAGTTTCGGGGTTTTCTTCCTGGAATTTATTAACTCTTTGATTAATTTCAGCGAATATGTAGCTGCTTTTAAGTAATAAGTAGTTTTCATTTATTTTTACTGACATATTATCCCTTCTAGTTATTTATGTGTAAAGTAGAATCTTATTTTATCTTTATTTATTTCATCAACCCGAGCAAAGCCGAATCTTTCCAGTTGTACCTCGTCCTCAACTTTAAGTAATCGGGCCGCTGGTTCAACGCAACCTTTAATTATGGATGCATCGTCCATTACTATCTCTACAGGAACATTATCATCAACAGGCACCCACTGTACTGCCTGGGCCTTTATAGAACGTGCTTCTTCAAAGCTTTCACTGTGAAATATAGCGCCATTATCCGTTACCTTAACATTGACTGCATCCATGAGTCGTATGATTTTTCCCATTTTTAGATCATCTTTTGATAGATAAACTTTTCCATTAAATGGGATTTTTCTATCGCCCCTATCCAAAAAATCAGGATGCAGTGGTCTTTCCACAATTTTTTGAGCACTTTCTGGAACATCCTGTATAACTATTTTTTCAGGATCTGCAACAAAGAAATACCGATTGGCAGTTTCTTCCAATATGTTCCTGTTTAAACCATATACTTTCTTCCAGCTGATGGTGGCATCAGCTATTTTCACACCAATCTCTGACATTAATTCTTTTATGGCATCTGCTTGTATCCCTCTTCGAGCAATGGCCCTGATGGTTCCTAATCGTGGATCGTCCCATCCAGAATATGTTCCGTCTTCAATGCCGGCCCGGGCTTGGGATGTGCTTAAAGCAACATCATCCATTTTTAATCTACCATAATGAATAAATACCGGGATTTCCCATCCCATGTGATTGTAAAGGTATTCTTGTTTTTCTGAGTTGGCTAGATGGTCTTTTCCTCTGAGTACGTGAGTTACACCCATTAAATGGTCGTCTACTGCTACTGAGAAATTCATCATAGGATAAACCTTATATTTTTTACCGATTCTCGGGTGTTCATCTTCCACGATTCTCATAGCCACCCAGTCACGTATAGCTGGATTTTTATGTTTTATATCTGTTTTTATCCTTAAAACTACTGAACCTTGATCCAAGGCGAACATTTCTTCCCATCTACGGAGATTTTCTTCGATTGGCAAATCACGACAGGGACAGCTGATTTTTTCATCTTTTAGTTTTTTAAAGTCCCCACCATCACAGGTGCACATGTATGCTGCGCCAATTTCTATGGCTTTTTGGGCGTATTCATAGTAAATAGGGATTCTGTCACTTTGGATAAATGTTTCATTACATTCTACACCCATCCATGAAAGGTCTTCAGGGATCATTTCATAAGCATCCATGTGCACTCTTCGTGGATCTGTGTCCTCTATACGCAGAACCAGTTTACCGTTATACTTTTTAGCATATTCTGAGTTTAAAACTGCTGCTCGGGCATGGCCAATGTGCAGGGGTCCACTGGGGTTAGGTGCAAAACGCAACACTACGTTGTCCTTAACTTCAGGTAGTTCCCCTAATCCTTTTTCCTCAACTTTCTTTTTTTCTTCTACTTGACCGCCGGTTTTTTCAAGTTCAGCGATTTGTTTTTGCGGATCCATGGCATTGACTTTTTCCACTATTTCACCTGCTAGTTTAGAAATAGTTTTAGCTTCTCTTCGAAGTTCGCTCTCATTGCTCATGATGGATCCTATGACTGCTCCATTGTGAGCTTTTCCATTATGTTTAACTGCGTTAATCAAGGCGTATTTGTAAACAACTTTCTCTAAATCATTCATAAAATCACTCAATGTAGAAGAATAAAAAATTAAAAATAATATTTTTTTTAGTGCTGTCTTTGCAGCACAAAATCAGCAATCAAAATAAGTGCATCTTTAGCTTCAGAATCATCCAATATATTTAGTAGTTCTTTGGCTTTCCTTACATTATCTAAGGCAACATCATGAGCATATTGAATGGAACCATATTTTTCAAATATATCTATTGCTTCCTGTACACGGTCAGGGTTTTTTTCTTTGAGGATGTCGAGTAATGTTTTCTTATCCACATCAGATGCCCTTTCTAACGCCTTAACAACCATTAAGGTCATTTTCCCCTCAATAATGTCACTACCCACGGGTTTACCTAGAGATTCCTCATCACTGACCACATCAAGGTAGTCGTCCTGGATCTGGAAGGCTAATCCGATCAGTTTACCATATTCAGCTAATGCTTTTACCTGTTCTGAATTTCCTCCACCCATTATTGCCCCTGCTTTGGTGGCGGCAGCAATAAGAGCAGCGGTTTTCTTGTAGATCATGTCCATGTATTCTACTTCATTAACATCTAATCTTTCTTCAAAACTCATGTCACAAGCCTGGCCTTCACATATCTTAATACATGAATCCACTACCACACCCAGAGCTTCATTAACCCTTTCGTATGATGAGTCATTAATTTTGGTCCGGATTACAGTTTCAAATGCCTTTGAAAATACTATGTCACCAGATAATATGGCCATGGGTTCACCCCACAGTACATGTACCGACGGTTTTCCCCGGCGCATATCATCTTCATCCATAATATCATCATGGATTAGGGAAAAAGTGTGTATCAATTCTATGGCTGCTGCTGTTTTAAGAGCATACTCTGATTTTCCACCCACAGCTTCGCTACTTAATACTGCTAAAGAAGGTCTTAATTTTTTACCACCCGCCTTAGTAAGGTGATTTGACGCTTCTCTAAGTTCTGCAGGACTTATAGTTGACAGTGCTTCATTAATTTCATCATCTATACTTTCTGAATATTTTTTTAGAATTTTTAATACATCACTCATCAAATCCCTCCATTAAAAACTTGTGCTTGTCCATTTCTCAGTACGTGAACATCATTACCCATTTTATATCCCTCTTCCTCAGCAATTTCTGCATAGGCTGCCAGCATATGTAAATCCCCGTGAGATGGAACAATGTGTACTGGATTCAGCATACGAATAAAGTCCCTGTGATCTTCCCTTCCGGCGTGACCTGAAACATGAGCATTGGTATATATCCTAGCTCCACTGGAGCTCAGCCTGCGTTCCATCAAATTACGGTTAGCTTTATTCATAGGGTTAGGGATGACCGGGGCAGATATTATTACATTATCTCCTCTTTTAATATTAAATTGAGTCTTAGCATTCGCTATACGAGGTAAAAGTGCATCTGGCTCACCCTGATGTCCAGTGGTAATCAATAAATATTCATCCCTCTTATCTTCAGCCCTAGATAGTGCTTTATTAACAGCTTTCGGGCTACCATAAATACTGGCATTTGAAGGTAACTTTAAAATACCCATGGATTCAGCCAGAGTACAGTATCTTTCCATTGATCTGCCCAGAAGCAACATCTGCCTATCACTGTGTTTTGCAATATCACTTATGGCCTGGATCCTTTCTATGTGGGATGAGAAAGTAGTGATTATCACCCCATCCTTTTCCTGGAGAGGGGCCTTCATAATGTCTTCCAGGACAATACGCGCCACCTTCTCAGAATGGGTTTTTACTTCCTGTTTTTCGGATGCCCTCGTAGTTTCTACAATAAGAGCTAGTACACCTTTCCTACCTAACTCTCTCAAACGGTGATAATCCGTTGGTGGGGAAATTTTTTGGTGATTATCAAACTTAAAGTCATTAGCATATACTATTATACCTTCCGAAGTGTGAAGGGCTGCTATAACTGTTTGAGGAATACTGTGAGTAGTATTAATAAATTCTAATGTTATGTCTGGTGATATTTGACGTTTTTCACCAGGATTTAAAACCTGTAATGGATTGGATACCTTAAATTTCTTTTCGCTCTTAATAGTACTTTCTATAAGAGATAATGTGTAGGGAGTGGCTATTATAGGTGCCCCATATCTGTGGGCTAATTTAGCTACAGCACCTATATGGTCCAGGTGCCCATGGGTGAATACTATGGCCCTGACTTTTCCATCCACATCTTTCATTAATGTATCATCAGGGATTACGCCTCTTTCAATTAAATCCAGACTGTGCATCCTTGAAATATCAGTGTCTTCATGAATGTGTAATCTATCCAGGTGGATACCCATGTCAAAAATTACTACATCATCGCCTACTTTAACGGCAGACATGTTTTTTCCAACTTCTTCATATCCACCTACGGCTATTACTTCAACGCTCAAATTACGTCCTCCTCGCGTATTTTTTTGTGTCAACGCCCCTTTCCTGTAGCCATTCTTTAGTGCTGCCTTTAATAACTAATTTTGACTCTTTTAATTCATCTAAGTTATTAGCACCCACTAAAAACATTGCTACTTTTAATGATTCTTGTAATCGTTTTATAACACCCATTACATCTCTATATCCAATATAAGCTTCTTTTAAAACAGGTAATGCAATTCCAACAGATTCAGCCCCTAAAGCAATAGCTTTAGCAGCATCTAAACCGCTCCTTATGCCCCCGGAAGCTATGACTGGAATATTAACAGATTGAGTTACTTCAACTGTGCTTACAGCTGTAGGAATACCCCAATCCCAAAATAATTCTCCTAAATATCTATCTTCTGCACGATAAGTTTCTACTGCAGCCCAACTAGTTCCACCAGCCCCTGCTACATCAATAACATCTACCCCCTTACTTTCTAGGGATAGTGCGTCTTCTTTTGAGATACCAGTGCCTGTTTCTTTGACCACTACCGGGACATCAACTGATTTTACAATTTCGCCAATAGATTCCAGATAGCCGGTGGCATCTATGTCTCCTTCAGGTTGGATTGATTCCTGGAGTGGGTTCAAGTGAACTGCCAATGCATCAGCATCTATCATTTCCACAGCTTGAGGAGCATATTCTATCTGAGGAGCACCAATATTTCCAATTAAAAGAGTGGATGGTGCAGTTTCTCTTGCCACGGTGTAAGTAGATACCAGTTCAGGGTTCTCTACTGCAGCTCTCTGGCTACCTAATCCGATACCTATACCCATTTTTTCTGCGGCAATGGATAGTTCTCGATTTATTGCTAATGATGAAGGGTGTCCCCCAGTTATAGCAGATATAATTATCGGTGCTTCCATTTCTTTTCCTAAAAGTTCTGTGGATATATCTATTTTTTCTTTATTTACTTCAGGTATGGCTCTGTGAATAAGCTCAATATCTTCAAAACCTGTTGTTTTGTTTTTATACTGCACATCACAGTGTGCACATAACAATAAATGTTCTAATTTCCTATCTGAAATCATTTTTTTAACGCCCTTTTTTATAAATTACTTTATTAAATGAATTATTAATTGTCCTTAAGGACAAATCCTCCCGCATAATATATTATGATTGTGATAAATTAGTTAATTCTATTTCCAGTGCTTTTAATTGTAGTTCCAAAAACTTCTTCTCCATTAAGAGCCTTTTCAATTAAACCTTCTTTTCCGGCATTTATAATTTCTGATTCAATGCCCGCCTCTGCTAAATGCAGCAATTCCTTGAGTTTACCAACCATTCCCCCAGTTACATCAATATTGGTGGTGGTATCCAAAGAGTCCAGATCATTCAAAGAGGTGAATTTTTCGATTAATTCTGCACCCGAATCCTTCTTAGGATTCTTATTAAAAACTCCGTCTACATCTGTACCAAGAATTACTCTGGTGGGTGTTAAATTAATGGCCAGGTGATTAATTATCTGGTCGCCGGATAAGACTGCCATTTTAATATTTTCATCAGTATCCAGTACCACATCCCCATAGATTACCGGGACAAATCCCTGGTTAAGGTATTCAATTATCAGATCCAGGTTTGCGATTTCAATCCTTTTTCCGTGGGTGATTATAAATGATGATGGTTGTATTGAGACTGCAGGAATTCCCTGTTCTCGAAATGCATCACAGACAAGGGTGTTGAGTTTTTTAACCCAGCTCTGAGTAAGAGAAAAGCCTATTCTTTTCCTTTCAAATTCTTCTTCTGATGTAATAGGATTCCCAATTTCATATCCTCTGGCAAAAGGGTGTCCAAATGACCCTGCACCGTGCACTATTATTAAGTCTTTTTTAATTCCGTTTTTTATTTCACGGGATATTCTATTTAAATTATCTTTATCAATAGTGGGAGATTCCGCTCCTTTAACTGTTATTATACTTCCGCCAAGTTTTAGAATTATCATGATTACACCGGTTCATCCAGTTTTCATATAATTAAGCGGTAAACCACTTAATTAATGGACCACCACGCCTTCTGTGGCAAAATCTGCTTTAATTGCGTTTTCGTTTTGTTTTAGAATGCCCAATACTTCATTAACCTTTCCAGGGCAGTAAGCAATTATGCTTCCTCCACCCCCAGCACCAGTAATTTTAGAGCCAGAAGCTCCAGCAGTCCGTGCTAAATACACCATATCCGATAAATCCCTGGTGTTAACACCCATGGCATCTAAAAGACCATGGTTTATATTCATTAGTTCCCCTAATTCATTTTTATTATCGTTAATTAAGGCTTTTTTTGCCTTTTCAGTAATTTTCGCCACGGAATCTATGACTGGATCCATTATTTCAGGGTTATTATCTCTCCTTTTTCTAACACCCGCCACCATTTCACCAGTGTTTCCTCTGCTGGAAGTATATCCTATTACCAGTGAGTCTTCTAAATCACATTTAATGATTGATACTATTCCGTCGCCAGATAAAAATATTAAACCGCCATAAGCACTGGTGGCAGTATCCAATGGGCTAGCGGCACCCTGCACCTCAATTTCTACTTGATGTGCTTTTTGGGCAATTTGAGGGATGTTGATCTTTTTATCATGGTAATTATCAAGTGCAGCTAATGTGGCTACAGTAACAGCTGCTGATGATCCTAAACCCGCTCCAATTGGCATATCTAATTTTAGGTCCACATCCAGTGGAGATCCATCATGATTGATTAATAATGATTGTAAAATATATTTTATAATACCTGATTTTCCTTTTTTTAGATTTAAATAATAATTATCAGGGTTTATTTCTGCTAAAAAATCCAGATCTTTGGACTTTATAGTAGTATATTGATTTTGAGATTTATTTATCGTTATTTCTGCTCTTTTATCTACGGCAACTGCAATAGCGGGTTTGCCGAAAACCACAGCATGTTCCCCGAAAAGTATGGTTTTGCCCGGTGCAGAAGCTGTAGAATTCATTTATTCACCATTTATAGATGGATATTACAATAGTATAATGTACAGATATTAATCATGAAAATTGTTTAACCTGGATTTTAGCCTATAGAACCCGTGCGAATATGATTAAAGCTGAAAACATCTTCATTCAAATACGATGGAACCATATCCTACTACAGAAGAGTTATCCTCAGTAATATCCCCACTGGTGGCATATTTTAAAATTTCCCCTTTAGTTGCCCCCATAAGTTTTGATGTGATTATGGTGGTTGCTACCGGACCATACCCACACATGGAAACATCAAGATTTGCAACACGTTCATACATCAATTTTTCATCCATTTTAGATATAGCATCCATTACCTGAGAATCATTAGATAGTGCAATTGATGCTGGTTGATAGTGTGTAAAATCAGTGCTAGCAATGACGACTACATCTCGTTTTAATGCATTAGTAGTCTTAATTATTGAATTAGCTATTTCTTGTGCTGTTTCTAAATCCTGCATCCACATGGAAATAGGTATTATCTTAAAATCCTGTTTAAAATACTGTAAAAAGGGGATATGAACTTCACAACTGTGTTCTTGAGAATGGGCAGTTGAATCTGCATCAATAATTCCTGAATTTATTAAATCCCCAGCCAATTCTTCATCTATTTGAACCGTGCCTAGGGGAGTTATCCATTCTCCTTCAGGAAAAAGAGATACTCCTGAACCCATACCAGTATGGTTGGGGCATAAAATAATAAATGTTTCAGGAAAGCCATCCTCAATAATTTTATAATAAGAGTGAGCTGCTACTGGTCCCGAATAAACATAACCCGCATGGGGAGCTACAGCTCCTTTGATACTGCGGGACTTTCCAATTTTTGGAAGTTTACCCGGTCCCAAGCTATGCTGGAAGCACCACTCAATTCTTTTTTCTAGTAAAGCAGAATCGCCTTCATAGAAAATTCCTGCTACAGCAGGTTTTCTTATCATAAAATCACAGTCATATAATCCATATACATAGGTATGATTTTTGTTCAATTAGTTAAACTAAATTTAACTTATATCCCTAATTATTAATTATAGTTTCGAATTATATTTTTAACTCAAATTCAGTTGCTGGAATGTCCAGATCTTCATCTTCTTTGAGTATTTCTTTTTCCCTTAAGAATTGTCTTGCTAGTAACCAGTAAACTAAAGCAATTGCTTTTCTACCTTTGTTATTAACAGGAACAGCTACATCCACATTGCCCAGCAAGTTTTCAGTGTCACATAAAGCCATTACAGGTATTCCTATTTGTCTAGCTTCAATGATTGCCTGGGAATCAGATCTAGGATCAGTTACAACTAATACTTTAGGTTCTATGAATTTAGCGTAATTAGGATTAGTTAATGTTCCTGGAATGAATCTACCTGGAATGGTCTTTGCTCCAGTCACTTCTCCGAATTTTTTTACAGGAGCCTGTCCATATTGACGAGTTGAAACAACTAATATATCGTCCGCATCATATTTTGCTAAAAATTTGGATGCCTCGATGATTCTATCATTAGTTTTTCGTACATCAAGTACATATAAACCGTCGGATCTTACTCTGTAAATGTATCTTTCCATATCTCCAGTTTTCTGTTGGGTTCCAATGTGTAAACCAGCTGCTAAGTATTTGTCCAGTGGAATTAAAAGTTCTGACAAATTATCACCTCATTTTATTTACTGTTGCCTCTGTAATCTAATTTTTTAGATAAGAGTAATTTTTAATTAATTTAATTTTAAGAAGATTAATCTTCTTTTACATCTATTGCTTCGTGTGGACAAACGTCCATACATACTTCACATAAACTGCAGTCTTCTTTATTTTGAACGACTACTTTATCCCCATCAATTATCAAAATTTCCATGGGGCAAACATCCACACATTCTGCGCAGTCTGCTCCATCACATTCATCGTAATCAATGATAATTTTTACCATAATATCGCCTTTGAAATAAAAGATGGAGTTTAATATCATATGATATTAAACAGTACCCTAATCCTGAATAATAATTTGAAAAATTGTAGTTTTTTTATCAAGATTATAGCTCTAATTGAGCCATTTTTGGATTAGAAACTTCTTCTTCAATACGTATTAACTCATTTAACTTGGCTATTCTTTCTCCACCTAAAGCTCCAGTCTTTATTAGTGGTGCAGAAAATGCTACCGCCAAATGAGCAATAGTTTCATCAGTGGTTTCTCCAGATCGGTGCGATACTACAGGAACATACTGGTTTTCTTTGGCCAGCTTTACAGTTTCATATGTATCTGTTAGAGTTCCTATCTGGTTAGGTTTAATTATAATGGAATTTCCAGCTTTGATATCAATTCCTTCTTGTAATATTTGTTTATTGGTAACAAAAAGGTCATCACCACAGATTAAACATTTATCACCGACTTTAGAAGTTAAATCTGCAAATCCTGCAAAATCTGCTTCGTCTAGTGGATCTTCCACATATAACATATCATATGTCTCTATGATTTCTTTAACGAACTCTATTTGTTCACCAGTATCCCGGGCAATGTTTTCCTGGGTGTAAATATATTTTTTCTGGGAAGCATCCCACATTTCACTGGCAGCCATATCAAGACAAGGCCTAATTGATATGCCCATTTCATCTCCAACTTCTTCGCAGGCTTGAGCTTGTATTTCTAAAGCATCATAATTTGAGATATTAGGGGCCCATCCTCCTTCATCACCTTTTCCGCCGGTGAAAGTTGTATCTTTGGATTGAATGAGTTCTTTTAATTTTTTATGAACATTAGAATTAGCAAATACTGCTTCAGTAATGTTTTTAGCACCAACAGGCACTATCAGAAATTCTTGAATATCCGGTGCATGCTTACCAGCATGTGCTCCACCATTAATCATGTTACCCAATGGATAGGGTATTTCTGTTTGCATGTTGCCGCCTAAAAACTTGTAAAGAGGCATATTATATGAAGATGCTGCTGCTTTAGCCACAGCCATGGAAACAGCTACGGTAGTGTTACCTCCAATTGAGGCAAGGTTTTCTGTTCCATCAATCTCCTTTAGGACCATATCAATATCTTGCAGGTCTTCGGCATCCATTCCAATAAGTTCAGAGGATATTATATCTTCCACATCACCTATTATTTTATTTACCCCACCCTCTGGAAATGCTACAACTTCTCTAGAACCAGTACTGGCACCACTGGGTGCAGCGGCTCTCCCAAAACCATTCCAGGTTATAACATCTACTTCCAAAGTAGGGTTTCCTCTACTGTCTAAAATTTTACGTACTCGTACGTCTTCAATAACGCTATCCACAAAAACACCTCTTTGTAAAAAAATAGTGGTTAATTAGTGGTTTATTAGTGGTCTTCAATATATGGTTATTTCTAAAAAAAAGTTCTGTATTATTCCCTATGAATATCTAAAGGAATTACTCTCTTTTTTAGTTCTAAAGATGCTATGTCTATAGGATCAAGAGACTCTGGCACATCAACTAAAGGTTTTGCGCCCATAGAAAGCTGAAGAGCTCTTGCACCGATAATTCTAGCTTTTTCAAATCGGGTTAATTTTGCCATAAAATCTCTCCTCCATTATCTCCTATTCATATTCTCATTTATTTAATTAACGGTTATTATTGAGAATTATAAAATATAGATTATTATAATAAATTAAAGTAATGGGACCGCCGAGATTTGAACTCGGGTCTCCAGCGTTCCGGTGTTGACCATCCCCGTTCCAGTTGAATAAACTACTCATTTAGAAATTTAATTCAATGGCTGGGAGGATGGACCAAGCTACCCTACGGTCCCCTTTACCATGTTTCTACATGGCCAATTAACATTCTTCTGCAACAGTATCTGGTTACACCCATATCATCCAAGACTACTTTTGGATCTTCTCCTTCTGCAGTTCTTTTTTGATATTCATCAAAATATGCTGATACTGCTTTACCACAGCTTATACATCTTATAGGAATCATAACAAACCAACGATTTTTTTTGTTTTTTGGTTGAAGATAAAAATATCTCAAGTTTATCTAATAAAAAGATTATAATTTTAAAAAAATTATAACCATTCAAATATGCAATTATCGATAACTCTTTTGTCTTCTGGCTCGAGCGCCTCTTCCACCATATTTCTTAGGTTCTGAACGCCGAGGGTCACCTACCAGCATTGTTCTGTCGTATTGGACGAACTTTTCTTTTAAATCCATATCATTGGTCCACTGCACTAACCCTTTGGCAATAACCATACGGGCAGCTTCAGCTTGTCCCATAACTCCTCCACCAACAACTTTAACATCGATGTCAACGTCGTTGACAACATCCCCAGCTAAAGTCAATGGTTCAGTTATTTTCAGACGAGCTAATTCAGGGTCGTAGAGTTCCACAGGACATTTATTAATCCTAATTCTACCTTTTCCTTCGTGGAATGTCCCTCTAGCAATAGCAGTTTTCCTTTTTCCACTAGTATGAACAACTTTTTTCATCGTTACACATCCTGATAATCTAATCTTCCAACTATTAATTAAGTTAGAACTTAGCTCCTAGTAATTTTGAAATTTCTCCCAGTTCCATACCTTTCTTAACAGCCTTTACTTCTGCTTGTGAAACTTTAGAAATTTCTTCATCTTTAAATTCTCGGGGGACTCCTACATAAGCTTGCAGTCCCTTAAAAGCTTCCCTACCTTTAGTCTTCCGGTAAGGTAACATTCCCCTTACAGTCCTTCTGAATATATCTTCAGGCCTTCTAGGGTATTTAGGACCCATACTACGAGGGTTGGAAATACTTGCTCGGTCGAGTCTCTGTTTGTATCTAGCATAAGCCCAATCCTTTGAGCCAGTGATAATTATTTTCTCAGCATTGAGAACTACCACCTTCTCTCCGTCAAGGAGTTTTTGACTAACCACACTGGCCAGCCTCCCTAAGATGTGTCCTTCTCCATCGATAATCATAAAAACACCACGTTAATTTTTAATACCTACTGCTTTATTCGATGATTCGAATATTGCTACCCTTAGGGTTTTGTTCCAGTATGGTATTTATATCCAAGCATTCTCCGCCTACTTTTTCTATTTTTTCCTGAGCCATCTTTGAAAAGCTCAGTGCTACAACTTGTACTTTATGATCCAGGTCCCCGCTGCCTAAAACTTTTCCTGCAACTAAAACAGTTTCATCATCAGATGAGTTTCTGTTGATCTTTGATAAGTTTACTTGAGCTTTTCTACGGGTGGATCTTTCTAATCTTCGAGCCAAATCCTTCCAAATGGCTGCTTCTTCTGCATTAGATTTTTTCTTAAGATTCCCTATTAATTCTATGAGATTAGGATTAGTTTTGGTAATTCTCTTTACCATAATTAGCCTCCTTCACAAAATGTTACAATCTTGTCTGCTTTTTCAAAAAGCACATCACAAGCTTTTAATAAAACCTCTTCAGGAGGTATAGACCCATCAGTTTCAATTATGAATATGAACTTTCCTTCTTGATAACCAATATTAATTGCACCAGTATCACAAACCCTTACGCAGCTTTTACACATGGAACAGTTTTCCAAATCAACCACTTCGACTTTTTTAGCCTTCTGGTCAAATTCTAAAACGCCTCGGGGGCAAGCTTCTACACAGTTTTGACATTCATCACAGTTTTCATCAATAGTTATCTGAGGATAGAATTTATAGGCACATGCAGTAGTAGGTTCCCATTTAGCATGTTCTATTCCAATACCTAATTGGGCTATTGCCTCTAATTCTACTTCCTGATTGTCTTTGAGCTTTAGAAGAGGTATAGTATCATATACTGGTTTTATTTTTGAGTCTTCTGAAGAAAGATCTTTGGAGTAAACGACTCCCGGGCCTTTTTTCTTTAATACCAATGAAACAGTACATTTAGGACAATAATCCTCACAATCACATTCATCTGGCATTACAAGAGTTTCTATTGACTCAGAATCAGATACTAATGGTATCAATCCAAGTCTATGGGCAAGAACTTCGTCAAACATTGCGGAATCATTTTTTACAACATAGACATCTTCAATAGCCATTTTAGGGATTTCCATCATGCAAATCCTTCGAATAGCATTAACAAATGTCACATCCACATCTTCAATAACGAAAACGAGTTCATTTCCATTCTTCTCTTTGACATCAATCTCCATATTAGACCCTTCTTCCTCTCTTACCTCCAGGTCGTCCTGTACCATCGTGAGGTATGGGAGTTACATCTTCTATTTTTCCTATTCGGATCCCTGCTCTAGCTAAAGCCCGTATAGTTGCTTGAGCACCAGGTCCAGGAGTTCTTGGACCGTTTCCACCAGGAGCACGTACTTTTATATGTAAACCGACGATCCCTTTTTCTCGTACATCATCTGCAGCTCTAGAAGCTGCTTCCATTGCAGCGAAAGGGGACGATTCCTGTCGGTCAGCACGGACCACTTTTCCACCAGACCATTGACTTATAGTCTCTGCTCCAGTGATATCAGTGACTGTTATAATAGTATTGTTAAATGATGAGTAAATATTAGCTATACCCCATTTTTCTTTTTCTTTTTCAGCCATTTTATCGCTCCTTATTTAGCTTTTTCCTCAGTTTTAGTTTTTTGTTGGGATTCGATTTGTTTGGCTACTGGGGATGATGGATAAAATCCAATCTTATCTTCTTCGCCTCTTTTAACTAGGTAGCTTGGGGAATCGATCTTCTTACCACCCATAGCAATATGGCCGTGTACTACAAAGATCCTTGCTTCTTTAGCAGTTCGGGATAATCCTTTCTGGTGAACTACAGTTTGAAGTCTTCTTCTTAGAACATCTTCCACTGTTAAGTTTAAAACATCTTCCAGTTTGGTGGTTTCTCCCAAAATTCCGTATCTTATTAAGTGCCCTAAAAGTTGCTTTCTTTCATTTTCGGTGTGTTCAGATGATAAACCGAGTAAATAACGAGCATCCCTCCGGTATCTTCTTACCATTGTTTCGGCTTTCCAAATCTCTTTTTTATTTTTCAAACCGTATTTTAATGCCAGTTTATTTTCTGATTTAATCCTCTCAGCATTCCATGGATGAGGTGGAGTATCGTATTTTTTCCTTGCTTTTCTTGGATGTCCCATAACCATATCTCCTTATAAGTTTATTGTCTTCCTCTTCTTCTTCTTACACCGACAGAAGAGCCTTTTCTGAATGTAGATTTTGTTCTCTGTCCTCGAACAGGTAACCCAACCTCGTGTCTTCTTCCTTTGTAACTTCTGGTCTTTTTCATCCTGTTTAAATCGTCACGCAGACGCATTGCTAAATCGGATTCAATTAAGTGTTGAGTTTCACCAGTTTCATAATCATTACGACGGTTCAACATCCATTCTGGAACGTCATATTGTTGAGGGTCTCTAAGTGCTTCCTCAATTTTTAAAACATCATCATCAGAAAGATAGCCCATTTTTTGATCAAGATCAAAACCCATACCAATACTTATAGCTCGGGACAAGGCGTTTCCAATACCTTTAATATCTGTTAAAGCATTTTCAATTGTCTTATTACCATCTACATCCTTTCTGGCAATACGAATCATATGCTTGAAATCTTCTTCCATTTTATTTAACCTCCAATTAGAGCAAATTCGCAAGACGGGATTTAGCGAATTCAAGACATTTTTCATGTCCGTTTTTTTCATTTGTTTATTCGTGCAAATTTATATGTCATAGGGGCAAGAACTAAAGAAATCTTTAGTAACTTGCTTAAATACCAATAAACGCCGGGACTGGGATTTGAACCCAGGCGGAGGATACCTCCACAAGATTTCCAGTCTTGCGCCTTACCAGGCTAGACTATCCCGGCATCTGATAAACAGTTGCTTACTAATTCATACAATAATGAGAAAATTTACTAAGTGAATTTATTATCTATTAAATAATCTCTCAACTTTACAATTAGCAGGTATTATATATAGCAAGATAGTATTTAAATAGCATACTATTTAACCCTTTCTTAAATGAGAAAGTTGAAAATATACCTCTCTTTGTTTTATATTGAAGTTTTTTAAGCATTAATTTGGTGTTAATAATTATTTCCACATCTTAGGATATGTTTCAGGTTCCATAAAAACCTTTTTTGTATCTACCATGATTCCTTTAGCAGATTCTAATATTTCAAGTGAATTTGCTAAGCTTTCACCAGAAGCAACCAGTTCACCTTTAATGGTCAATATAACAACAATATCTCCTTTTTGGATATTATCATCCAGACTTACTATACCACCCGCAGCGAGGTCAGCTCCATGGCATATGGCATCTACTGCAGAATCCCGTATAACTATTTTTGGAAGATGCGTAACCGCCATCTCCATAGGTAGTACTGCTTTGCGCAGGTATGATTCATCACCATCTTCTTTCCAGTAGCAAAAAGCATCGGTAACATCCTGAAGAGTTACCAGAGCCTCATTTTCATGGAAGGGACCTGATTTTGTTCTGCGGAGTTCCGCCATATGGGCACCGATACCCAGTGCTTCGCCAATATCATGACAGTATTTACGTATATAAGTTCCTGATTCACATCCAATTCTAAATAGAACATCCTGACCATCAATTTCAATGATATTAACATAGTAGATACTGCGAACTCTTAACTCTCTTTTTACTGCAGATTTAAGAGGGGGTGTTTGATAGATCTTACCCTGAAATTCTTCAAGAATATCTCTAATAACATCCTCTTCTATTTCCTGGTGAAGCCTCATCAAACAAACATATTCCTTATTTGCCACCAGTAATAGTTGGATTACCCGGGTGGCATAATCAATACCAATAGGCAATACTCCTGTAACTTTAGGATCAAGAGTGCCACCGTGGCCAGTTTTTTGAGCATTGAATATTTTTCTAACCCATGAGTCAACTTCATGAGAAGTGGGTCCTGAAGGTTTATCTAGATTAATTATCCCTTTAGTTAGATGTTCTTCAATAGGCCTAAGTTCAGGTGAACATCCATATTCAGGATTAGTTTCACTTTTAGCCTTAATCAGGAAGTTTACCATTAAATAACCTGCAAAAAAAATATTGTTTCAATGCTGAAATTATTAAACCAATTAAAAAATAGATCCATTTTAGAATAATATTATAAGATTAATATTATTCCAAAGTTTCTAATTGTTTTTTGATCTCTTCAGGGTCTTCAGATTTTATTTCAATTGTTTGATCAACAGGTTCCAGGTGTTGTATATTACATCTTCTATTTTTAATAGATGAACCTACAACTTCAACGAACTTTTCATCAATAACATCTACAATCACACATTTTTCTCCCGCTTCTCTACCTGCGGTTTTAACACATACTCTTCCTACTTCTATTGCTGGCATTAAATCACCTTTGTAACTTTTAATATTATGTCGGCGACGCTTTCAGCTTGAAAACTATTCGTATTCAAGATTAAGTCATAAATTTCTAAATTATTAATATCGATATTGTGAATTTCATGATATCTCTGAGCTTCACTAGTCTCACGTATTTGGATTTCTTTTTTTACTAAATCTACTGGTTTTAACTCTCTTTGACTGATTCTTAAAGATCTAACATCAAAAGGAGCTATCATCCATATTTTTAAATTCGCGTCCACAAAATGGGCGGAAAGGCGTCCTTCAACTATGAGGTTTTCTGCTTCTTCAGCCATTTTGGCCTGTCGCTGATCTATCTCAATATCAATTTCATTATTATTTTCGGCGAATTTGCTGAATTCAAGTATATCCATGCCACTTTCAGCGGCCATCTGCCGGAAAATATCTCCTGCAGAAACATAGGGTATACTCAATTTTTCAGATAATATTCTGGAAGCAGTAGTAGTTCCACTACCTGCCAGTCCACCGATAGTGATAATCATTAGGACCTTGCCTCTTGTTTGAATACTTTTCTAGCGCATTCTGAACAGAGGTATCCTCCGTATGGACGGTTTGGTCTTTTTTTAGTTTTGGCTAATTTTCTAATTTCATATGGTCGTCCCCTAGGAACGCCATGTAGAAGTTTTCCACATTCAGCACAGATGTGCTTACTTGGTTTCTTCTTTTTATATTGTAAAACTGTTTTTCCACCAGGAGTCCTTTTAAAAGTCCTCTTATATGATCTGGATCTAAATCTTAATGCTGGCATATAATCTCTCCTAATTTAATTAATTACAATTTAATATACTTTAGAATAAGTATATTGATTAAACAATAATATTTTGTATATTACATTCCTCCTCCTTTAAGTCCCATTAACTTTCGGAATAATTGGGACATGGAGAATGAACATAGAACATACCATCCCAACCATTCTATTGCACCTGGAGGAGTGGTAGGTGCGGTGTGATAGAACATGTGGAATAAAGGTACAAGTAAAACATAATATGCTACTTGAGGCAGCATTACCACAGTTTGAGATATGTGTGGTTCCTGGGCCATCCACCAAAATACAATCAAAATAGGAACCATGGTCACAATCATGGGTTTAAAAGACATGGTCATCATTTCTTTTTGCTTACCCATCATCTCCATTTGTTGTTTTTGCATTTTTTCCACTGCTTTAGGATCATTAGCTTTCCTTGCTTCCATCATCTCTTGCTGAAACTCTTGCATCTCTATTTTAAGAGATTCTAATCTATCCTGATTAACCAACAGTTTATTGGCCAGGGTAATTACAAAAGCCACTAAAGTGGAAATTAAAAAAATTGTGAATATGGGGTTATTTGGATTGGGATCCAGGGCAATAACAGGTCCAAAAACAGCATTTAAAGCCCCGTAAAATATATCAAGTACCATTTTTATTTCCTCGTGTTCTAGGATAATTCATTATTAATTTAAATTTAATATGACTAACTCAATGTATCTACCATTTCTGCAATGGAATCATCCAGCTGATCATTATGGTTTTCTATTATTTTAACTGTAGCTCCAGTTAATGCAGCATAAGCCATGGATACTGCGCGATTCATTTCCTGGTGAAGATTAATATCTTTCATCATTTCCATGTCTCTACTTCGAGTAGTGTCACTGATTCGACGAATCAATATTTCATCAGCATCAGCTTCAATCAACACAAACATATCCGGTTGTAACTCATCTAAAACCCATTTTGGCAATCCTGGTAGGAAACCAACAGGTGTTTTAATAGTGCAGTGAGTATCAACGATTATGTTAGTTAGCTTCGACCTTTCTCTTATACTTTTTGCTGCAGCTTTCTGAATTTCTTTCTGAACATCAGGGGATAATGTTCTCATTTGATCTCGATTTTCAACCAAACCTTTTTCCTGAGCTATTTGAAGCATCACATCCCCATAATTAACATTTACATAATCAAGGTTTTCTAATGCGTGGTCTAATATAGTAGTACTTCCTGAACCAGGTATTCCCGCAATTACAACTACTTTCATTTTACCATAACTCCCATTTTTATATTTTTGCTCAGCTATTAATCCCCTAAGAATTTTCTCAACATTGGATGCATGTCCATTAATTGTTCCTGTGCTATCTCCTCATAGAGTCTGTAAACAATACCCACAGTTAACAGTACACCAGTACCCCCACCTAATGCGCTAGTCAAATCAGCACCAAATGCAAGGAGACCTACAAAAGCACCACCTAAAACTGTGATGGCGGGGATGTACTTTTTAAGTATTTTTTCAAACTGTCTTTTGCTGCTTCTAAAACCTGGAATTTGCATTCCCATGCCATGCAACTGTTTGGCTACTTGTTTTGGGCCAATACCACTTAATTCCACCCATAAAATAGCGAACAATATACAAATTCCAATGAAAACTACACCATAGAATAGAACTCTTAATGGATCTGTGAATAGAACTTCTATTGAAGAAGGTGGTGTCAAATAATAAGCCAATCCGTTTATAGCTTGTCCATTGGAAATAGTGCCCAAAATAGGGTATCCTATTTTTTGGAATATGTTTGCAAAAAGCTGCACATTTAAAAGTAATGCGCTGGCTAAAATTACAGGCATGTTACTGGCATAAATAAATCTCAAAGGATATTTACCCCTAGCACCTTTCACTCCACCATAAGATAGTGGTATTTCTACCCTCATACTTTCCGCATAGACCACTACTAAAAATACTATGATAACCGATATCACCGGCATGAGATAGTAAACAACATCTGGACTTTGACCTGTCGATAGAAGATATAAAAATCCGGTTAACTTACCTGCAGGTACTCCAGGTTGAGTGGGTGAGGCTAGAGGGTTGAAAGCTCCAACAATAATTTGTTGTGCTACTCCCCCAGCAATAAACAGTCCTACTCCACTACCAAATCCCCATTTAGAAATCACTTCATCTAAAAATATGACTAAGATTCCGCCAATGGTCATTTGCAAAATCAAAATCCATATATAGGATTGGGAAGTAGCTGCAATTGCTCCAGTGAGGACCATTACCAGTGCTTCGAAGAGAGTAAATATTATAGCAAGAAGTTTTTGAGCACCTTGAAAGAGGGCTTTATCTTCATGTTGAGAAAGATCCAATTTTAAAATTTTCCCCCCAACTAGCAACTGCAAAACAATAGATGCAGATACAATGGGCCCTATTCCTAAAGTCAGTATTGAACCGAAACTACCTGCAAGTACTGCTCTCAGTTGAGCAAATTGATCCACAGCTAATGGGCTTAGCCCATATAAAGGTATGTTTGAAAGTACAAAATATAGTACCAATATGATACCAGTCCATTTCAGTTTTTCCTTGAAAGAAACCCTATGGGCTGGTGATGCGACTTGAGGTAAAATTGAAAAAATTGGCTGTAATTTCTCTAACAATTACTTCACTCCTTGCCTTTAAAGATGAAAAAATTAAATATTAGAGGATTAAAGCCTCTCCTCCAGCTTCCTGGATTTTCCTCTCAGCACTTGCAGAAAAAACAGGTGCTTTGATATTTAAAGGCTTGGTTAACTTACCCTGACCTAATACTTTATTATATCCAAGGTCAGTGACATCAATAACAATAACGTCATTTTCTTTAGTAGCCAATCCTTTTTCCAGGAGTTGTTCAGATTTTTCATCTAAATAACTTAAATTTACAGTGTTAACTTCATTTATAGATTTTAGAGGTCTTTTGAAACCGTATTTACCAAAGTGTTTTGGATCGTATTTAACAATCCAGCTCCAGAGGTGTTTATGGCTTCCAGCCATACCTCTTCCACCACGGTGACCTGCTCCTCTTCTTTTCTTGGAACAACCGCCACCAACGGTTCTGGATCCTCTCATCTTATTTATTTTCCTTGATTTCCTGATCATTATAAAATCTCCTTATTTGTCCTTAATTGGTATAAAACCGATTAGGAATAATGAAGGACTAGACCATTTTTTTGATGAGGTCCTTTATTTGTTCCTTCCGGTATCCTAAACTTCCTCCTTCAGCAAAAGCGGTTTTAACACTCTCATATCCTTTTCTTGGAGGGTGTAGTCGGAATACTGGTTTTATGTTGGCTTCCTCTAAAGTCACTTTGGACTCAAAGATAGCCTCAGCAAATTCTTCTATAGAAGAATAATCTGTGTTATCATTAATGTACTCATCAGTTACTTTTTCGCCACCGACAATCCGTCCTCTTTTTTGAATAAGTTGTGCGAGGATTTCTGAGTCTATTTCACCCCAGGTTATGTAATCTTTGGATTTTATGAGCATTCCATTGTAACTAGGATTTTCATCATCAATTAAAACTGCATGATTAATCCGGTTGAGTCGTAACATCATCATGGTGTCTGAAATATCTTTCTTAACACCGGCTTCGCCTCTTACTCTAATTGCTGCAAACATTTTATCACCATTTAACTGGTACAAACACCCAGATTTTTAAGATCTTTTTTCTGGGCTTTTACCTTACTTAACTGTTTCAAGGCATCAAAGGTTGCATTGGCAAAGTTTACAGTAGTTTGTGTTTGGCCACTAGTTTGGGACCATACATCATCAATACCTGCTAATTTCATGATAGTTTTTCCAACATCACCAATAGCTAATCCTACTCCTCCAGGAGCAGGCATAATAGTTACCCTGACACTACCAGTTTTTCCAGACACTTTGAATGGTACGGTGTGTTCTTTTCCACAAACACAACCCCAATCTCCACAGCCCCTTCTAACTTTTATAATATTGTATTTAGCATCATCAACTGCTTTTCTGATAGCAGGGCCTACTTCACGTGCTTTACCTTGACCTAAACCCACATAACCGTCTTTATTTCCAACAGCAACAATTACTCTAAAATTTACTTTTCTTCCAGATTTGTGCATTCTTTGGACCAGGTTAACATCCATTACTTCTTCTTCTAAACCAGGGAGTAATTTATCTACAATTTCTAGTTCCATTATAGGTAAACCCTTTTCGAATATTTCATCAATATCCGTTATGACGCCGTCTTTTACCATGCGCCCTAAATTAGTTTTAGGTTCCCAGTCCTCTTTGTTAAAGTTCATGATTATACCTCAGCCTCATTTATCTTGTTCTTTATTTCTTCAAAGTGGTCTGGTAAATCAACTGGTGAAAGACCTTTTTCTAAATATTTTGAGAACTTATTCTTAAGTTCAGCATCATCTAAGGACTTAGCATATTCTGCTATATGTTCACCAGTAATCCTGCTTTCATCAGGAAGAATTGATTCTCCATGAGGAACATTCAAACCAGCATCAACTGCTCCTTTTAATGCTGCAAATACTTTAGAACCAGTTGTAGATGATTTGAGACCTATATCTAAAACAGCGCCATCAATACCTCTGTTTAATGCTTTTTTAGCACATAAGTATGCGGTTAAATATGCTGCAGACGTATTTTTGGTTCCAGCTAACCATCCTAATTTTTCTAATTCTTTAGAATGAGCTGAAACTAGTGTCTCATCACCATTTTCTGCCACGTTGATTATTTGAGCAATGACATGATTGTTAGAAATTCTAACAACCAGACGTGATTTATCCAGATCAACTAATCTTAATCTGGCATGATAATCAGTTTTTCCTTCTCTTCTTCTTCTAAATGCTACTTTATATCTTGATCCGTGTGCCAACTTAATCCCTCCTACTTCCTGAGCAAGTCGTGGTCCCGGGCATAGGTTTTCATGTAAGATTTACTTCTGAAGGCACCGCCCTTTGCCATCCTGTAGAGTTTACGATATGAAGTAGTGTTGATCTCCCGATCGTCTCTCATTTGTTTAAGGTCCTTCCTTAAGGCCCTTATGGTAGTCATCCAAGCTTCCTTCTTAGGACTTCGAGCGCCTTGGGCGCCTTTAATACTACCTCTACCTTTTCTTCTTCCCTTACTTTTTTGTTGGGCTATTTTTTTAGATCTATAACTGCTTATCCCTTTTTGAGGTTTAGCCTTGATAACCTTGGCATCTATTAGCTGCTTCACACTTTCCCTGGTTATAGCCCGTGAAACTTCTTCTACTTGTTCAGGGTCAATCCATACACGGTTTACCCCTACTTTAAGTATATCTGCAGCCAATCTTTTCTGAGTAGTAAGATTCATTTAAGAAACCTCCTTGTTCAGCGTTGAGCTGATAAAATGACTTGAACCATAATGATTCAAGTATGCCCGTTAATGAAATGATGTTCAAATCATTTCAAGATTGGATTAATTTTATATTTCCTTACCAATCCCTCATCAATAGCCATTTTGGCTTTTGAATAATAATACATCAAATGATATATATGATAATAATCATATCGGACATTTCTAAAAGAACTGATATTATTTATTTAAGATTTTAATACCCAGTTCTTTAGCTTTTTCTAACATTATTTCCTTTTTTCTTTTTCCTACAGTAGAACTTACTCTTCCTGCTTGTTTGCTAGGATCTAAGTTCTCTAATTCCTTAACATTGTTTACTAGAATATCCTGGTAGCCGGAAGGGTGAAGGCCTCTAGTTAATCTTGGAGTACCATAACCAATAGTTGGCATGGCAGGTTTGCCCTTTTCGTATCTCCTTCTTTTACTAGTTTTTCCTCTGGCTTTTCTCCACTTTTCACCGAGCTTCTTATACCTGGCATATTCCTGACGTTTGAATTTTTTCTTCATTGAATCACCGATAAAGTAGTTCTCAATGCCTTAATCTTTATTAATGAGGTATATACCATCTTGGAATACCCTAGGATCTCTTCCCTTAATTTTAGTGGCCTGTTCTAAGTTAGCCATGGTTTGTCCCACGTCTTCCTTGTTAATCCCGGTCACTATGACTTCATCACCTTTAACTTGAACTTTAGCAGTCCCGACTATATTAGCAGTACGGGGATGTCTTTCTCCAAGGAAATTTTCAATAGTAACTTTATTCCCAGTTACTTTTACAGTCATAGGAAAGTGAGCGTAAACTATTTTCATAGTATATGTGAATCCATCAGTTACCCCAGTAATCATATTTGAGATATGGGATCTGATTGTTCCCAGCATTGCTTTATCTCTCTTTTTAGGAAACTGACTTTCCAATACTACTTTCTCATCTTCTTTTTTTATGGTGATGGGGTAGGTAAATTTTCTTGAAAGTTGACCTTGAGGCCCATTTACATTAACCTCATCATTTAAGGTAACTTCCACACCTTCCGGGATTTCAATTTCTTCCCGAATTACAGCTGCTAGAACCATGATATCACCTTAATATATATATGCCAGCAATCTGCCACCAATACCCTTTTCTTTTGCTTCTTTGTGGGTTATTATACCCTGAGGGGTGGTAACAATCATTATTCCGAAATTTTTAGCTGGTAAATATCTTTTTTCGAATTTTTCGAATTCATCTTTTTTAACGGCATGTCTGGGTTTGATAACCCCACATTGGTTTATATTTCCTTCCAGTTCAACAATGAACTTTCCAGCTTTGCCGTCATCAATGTATTCAAATTCACCAATGTAGCCTTCTTTTTGCATAGTCCTTAAGACACGCCCTATTAATTTAGATGCTGGGGAGATATTACAATTCCCATTTCCCTGCATTTCATTGTTCCGCATATTAGTTAGGGCATTTGCAAGAGGATCCATAAGAGTCATATTTAAACACCTCTATACCTAATTATACTTTTTAAATCCAATTTTTGGGGCAAGTTCTCTGAAGCACTGTCTGCATAACATAAGCCCATATCTTCTAACCAGAGCAGAGTGATCCCCGCATCTTGAACATTTTCTGGATGCCTTTCCATATTTTCTTGGCACTATATCACCCTTACTTTATTTTAACCTGGAATTTATCCTGCATAAACTTCATGGTCTCTTCTTTATTGACCTGGTGTTTAGCCGGGATTTTTTTCCTTTGAATTTTTCTTCTTTTAATTCGGTATCCGGGTTTTTCAAAAGTTATAGACAGGTTCATCCCAAATATTCCTATTTCCGGTTCATATCTCATTCCTGGAATATCAATATGTTCTTCAATTCCAAATGAAACATTACCTTGAGCATCAAACTGTCTTGCTTTTAATTTATTACCTATTCCACTTAAAACCATTTTTATAGCTTTTTCAGATTTTTCACCACGTAAGGTTACTTTACATGCTATTGGTTGGTTTTTTCGTATACCAAATTCAGGATTAGTTACTTTAGAATAAGTTCGAACAGATTTTTGATCAGTGAGTGAGTTTAATAAATTCTCAGCACGGACTAATCTTTCACCACCTTCACCAACACCAATACTGACAGTGGCTTTAGCAATGGTTATTTCCTCCATAGGGTTCATTTACTTACCTCCAGGGAGTGAAATAACTGGTTCTTCTTTTCCAATAACAAAAACATAATCTTTCAAAGTTAGGAATGTCTTTTTGCTTTCAGTTTCAATAATAACTGTGTTAGGTCTTGAAGATTTAGTTATATTAATTTCTTTAATCTTTCCAATTTCACCAATGTGCTTACCACCGGTGACCAGACCAATATTACCTTCTTCAAAAATTATGGATTCCATAACTTCTTGTTCAGGTACTTTAAGTTTCACTACATCTCCAGCTTTATGTTGTTCTTCGCTGAGACAGTTCCTTCCGTCATGTAAGTTTAATTGAGTTTTTCCACCTTTAACAGTAGTTTTATCTTCAATTTTACATAACTTAAATTCTACATTTTCTTCTTTGATTGGATGTAGTATAAGTCTTCCTTTTTCATCAGGCAAAACCCTGTAGACGCTTCCATTGGTAGGAATCTGTATTACATCCATAAATCCTACGGGGAATTTGTAATCTTTTCTTACACGTCCATCTACTAATATCTCACCATTGTTAATGATTCTCTTTGCTTCCCTTGAGTTATCAGCAACTTTTAGAATATCTCTGATAACAATCATGAGAGGTAGTGAGTCTTCAATGGCATGAGGGCCTGCAGACGGTTTAACGGTCCATTTATCTTCCTTAGGATGAATGGGCCAATGTTTAGGTGACTTGAAACGTTTAAGATGTTTTCTTGATCCCATCTTTGCCATGTTATCCCTTCCGCTCTATAATTTTATTTCTTTTTTCATCTTTCAAGTCCATATCCACAATCATCAAATTTGATGGGTGAATCGGGAAAAAAACTGCATTTCCATCTGTTTTTTGAGTAGTAGCACCCTCGACCAGTACCCGGTAGTTTTTAAGATCCACTTTTTCAATTTTTCCTTCGTGGTTCTTAAAATCACCACGCATAACTTGAACAGTGTCTCCTTTCCTTACAGGAAGGGATCTTCTACCAAATTCTTCTCGAAGATCTTTACTTAAGGTCACACCCATAAGTTTGTGGCGTGCGTGTAAAGGTGCAGTGTAAATGTATTTCCTTTGTTTTCTAGGTTGTGTTGACATTTTATCACCTTATACAATTATACTAGCTGCGCTTCCTACACCAGGCCATCTGTCAGCAGCTTCTTTAGCTACAGGACCTCTAATTTCAGATCCTTTAAGCACACCTTCTGGACTGATAATTACAGCTGCATTATCTTCAAATTTAACTCGTAGTCCATCAGCACGTCGGAATTCTTTTTTCTGTCTTACAACAACTGCAGTCATGACTTCTTTTCTCATGTCAACAGCTCCTTTTTTCACAGAAACAATAATCATATCACCGACACCGGCTACATCAAGTCTACGGCGAACACCTTTGTATCCTTTTACAGAGATAATTTCCACTTCTCTAGCACCAGTATTGTCAACGCATTGAAGTCGGGCACCTATAGGTAGTGCTTTGGCAACATTAGATGTAATAGCCTTCATTTCACTTCTCTCCCTTTACCTCAACCACTACAAAATGCTTGGTCTTACTTAAAGGCCTGCATTCTGCAATTTTAACTGCGTCTCCAACTTGTACCTGAATACAATCTGGAATGTGAGCGCTGATTTTTGATTTTCTTTTTTCGTATCTTTCATATTTTCTAATGAATTTGTAAAAGCTTCTTTCCACAGTAATGGTCCTTTCCGCTTTATCATTAGTAACTATTCCTTCCAGAACTTGTCCTCTAACAGGTAAAGTTCCGTGAAAAGGACAGTTAGGATCATTACATTCGGATTTAGGCTCTGGAACGTCGATACCAATCATATTATCACCAATTAAATTTTCCTAAATTTCTTTTTTATTCTGTCTTCCGGGCGACTTACTAAGATTTTTCCATCAATTTCCACTTTCTGACCATCAGGAATTAAGAAATGAAAAATTGCAACATTTTTCGCAATCAGAGTTTCTCTACCACTTTCATTTTCAATTTGAATAGTATTTCGAGTCTCATCTACAATTTTCCCTTTAATCCCTACTAACTCTTTATGAGAGCTTTTCATAATTTCAACTTCAAGCCCAATGAGCTCATGTCGAAATATATTTTGTGGAGTTATCATGTTGGCCCAATACGAATTTATCTTCGTCTGTTACTTTTTCGATCCATTTCACGGATCTCAATAGTGTCTGAAGAAAAGCCCATGTTAGCAAGAACTTCTTTAACACGTTTTTTATGGTCCCCTTGAAGTTCTATCTGACCTTTTTTAGCAGTACCTCCGCAGGCACATTTTGCTTTCAGCTCTTTAGTAAGTTCCCTTATGTCAATATCGTGCTCGTCAATGCCCTCTACAATGGTCATCAGTTTTCCGAATCTTCTTCGTACTGTGTACACTTTAACTGTCTGAACTTCCCGTGCTATTTCTTCACAGACGCAGAGTTCATCTGGAAGACCACATACATCGCAGATTTTCATTTATGTCTCCTTCTGTTTTTCATTCATAATTGTAAGAACACGAGCAATAGTTCTTTTTAGTTCCTTGATTTTACCAGGGTTTTCATAAACACCAGCTGCGGAACTTTTGGAGATGTTTTTGGCATATTCTGCCTTGAGTTCATCCAATTTTTTTTGGATTTCCTCTACATCCATTTCTCTTATATCTCTACTTCTTAAGATTGCCATTTTTTTCATCCCTTTGAAGCCTATTGCTTATTTTTCTGCTTCTGAAGGTTTTTCGTCAGATTCAGATTCTTCCACATCAGCTTCAGCAACTTCCTCTTCAGAAGACTCCTCAGACTCTTCCACATCAGCTTCAGCAACTTCCTCTTCAGAAGACTCCTCAATTTCCTCTAATTCTTCAAGTTCTTCTTCAGATTCAACAATTTCATCTTCTTCTTCAGATTCTAGAGGTTCTTCAGCTTTTTCAGTATCAACTGTTTCTTCAACTATTTCAGTTACAGTTTCTTCAATTACTGGAGCTTTAATATCCACCTTATCAGGTAAAACTACACCCGGAGGCATTATACGAACGTATATTCCAAGAACACCAGGTTTTAATTGAACAGTTGCAAATCCTTCTTTAACTAATCGAATTGAAGGTTCACCACATTTTTTAATGTAACCATCAGTGAATTTAGCAGTAGCAGATCTAGCTCCTCTGATTTTACCAGAGATAGTAACTTCTACACCTTGAGCTCCTGAGCCCATGATTCTTCTTATAGTAGTATAAGCTACTCTTCTAAAATGCATACCTCTTTGTAGCATGGCTGCAATTTTATGAGCCATGATTTTAGGATTTAATTCAGGCACATCTACTTCTTTAACCTCTACTTGTGGGTTTTCCAAATCAAATTTGGTTTTTAAGTTTTGAGTGATGCCTCTAACAGTTTTTCCGCCTCTACCAATAACCATTCCTGGTCTTTCAGCGTAAACTACTACCATAGTACCTAGAGGGGTTACTTGAACTTCCATTCCACCGTATCCGGCTCTTTCAAGTTCTTTTTCAAGATATTCATCGATTCTTGTTCTTCTTAGGCCTTCTGTGACGAAATCTTTCTCTATCATGTAATCTAAGCCTCCCCTAGAACTATCTGCAAGTGAGTAGTTGGTGTGTTAAATGGACTTGCTCTTCCAAATGCTCGGGGAGTCCAGCCCTTCATTACAAAGCCTCTGTGACTAGAAATATGAACAATTTTCATGTTTTCTGTGTCTAAACCTTTGTATTCAGCATTTGCTTCAGCATTTTCTAGAACTTTTAATATTTGGGTGGCTGCTTTTACAGGGTATCTACCACTAGGCCATCCAGTTAATCCTTTTCTGTGACCAACTTTTTTGTTATGTCTTTTGAAAGGAACAGCTCTGTTCATTTGAATTACGTCTTCCAAGTAAGTTTTAGCACTTTCCAGATTTTTTCCTCTTAGTTCACGGCAAAGTTCTACAGCGTGTTTAGGAGATATCTTAAGTGATCTCCCAACAGATTTTGCAGTTTTTGCCTTATCGTCCTCGTTATAAGCGTATTTAATTTTAGCCATAATAAAATCTCCTTATTTAAGAGGTACGAACATAGATGATCTGGTAGCTCCCATTCCTGGGTCTCCGTGCTGAACTTTCTGTCTAGTAGGTGCAAATTCTCCAAAGTAGCATCCAATCATTTCCGGTTGGATTTCTACTTGGACAAATTCTTTACCATTATAAATTCCAAAGGTAATTCCTACCATTTCAGGAAGGACGATCATGTCCCTGCAGTGAGTTTTAATAATTTGGGGTCTTCCGCCCTTATTTTCTTCTTTCTTTAATTTTCTAATTCTTTCCAGTACCTTTTTTTGCCTTGGTAAAAAACCCTTTTTCAGGGATCTTCTTTGCCTGGAAGGGAATATTTGTATAACATTATCCAGGGGCATTTCCTGTAATTCTTCCAAGGTATAACCACGATACTTAAATACTTTACGTGCCAATCAGCTACCTCCTAATAGTTTTAAAGTTATCTCCTCTTCCCTGTTCTTCGGGCAGCAATTGAACCAACCTTTCTTCCTGGTGGAGCATGTCTGGATATAGTAGTAGGTCGTCCAGGATGCTGTCTGTTTCCACCACCGTGTGGGTGATCAACTGCGTTCATAGCCACTCCTCTAACACTAACACATTTCTTACCCTTAGCATTGAGAGCATGGTATCTATTACCTGCTTTAAGGAATGGTTTTTCCCTTCTTCCGCCACCAGCTACAACGCCTATAGTGGCCCTGCACTGAGGATTAAATGCTTTTAATTCACCGGATGGGAGTTCAATGACGGCTTTATCAACGTCATGAGTGATCAAAGAAGCGTAAGTTCCAGAAGACCGGACAAATTTGCCACCGTCTCCTGGCCTGTTTTCAATATTATATAGGGGAGTACCTTCAGGAATTTCACCTATTGGTAAGGAATTACCCGGACTAATAGGGGCAGAAATTCCACAGGCAATATCATCATTAATTTGAATGCTTTCTGGGGCTAAAATAAGTTTCTTTTCTCCATTTTCGAATTTGACCATTGCAACAGGGGCGCTTCTTCCAGGATCATGCATAATATCAATAACCTTTCCCTTTAAGCTACCTTCTTTTTCCAATGAGTCATAGGAACGATATTCTATCTTTCCTTTAAAACGGTGAGAAGCACTTCTATAAGTAGAGGTTCCCCTTCCCCTCCTTTGTGAAATCAAACGTTTTCCCATTTTTTTTCCTCCAAGTAAACTTGACAGTTAATAATTAAAATACTCCCATTTTTACGGCGATGTCTTCAGCTTTGTGTTCTGAAGATAACTTAATATAAGCTAGTTTTACACCTTTAGAGTTTATTTGAGTATTAACTTTCTCCACTTTAACTGCAAAGAGTTCTTCAAAAGCCCTTTTTATAGTGGATTTATCACTAGTTCTTAAGACTACAAATGTTAATTCATTATTTTTATCAATTAAGTTCATGCTTTTTTCTGTAACATGAGGTTTTACAATAACTGCGTAAGGATCCATAATATCCCACCTTTTTCCTATTTAGGGATTAATCCCTACTGGAAGAGTTCCCCCAATTTTTCAATGGCAGACTTAGTGAAAACTGTTAGTCTTCCAGGGTGAGTTCCAGGCGCTAAAAGCTCAGTATTTAAATTTTCTACAGAAACTATGTCCACACCAGCGTGGTTTCTAGCTCCTAAACTAATACCTTTGTCTTCACCTACAACTATTAGAGGTCCTTTTGGAGATTTATATTTTCGACCTCTCATCTTTCCTTTTCCAGATCGGATTTTTTTACCTTCTTTAGCCCTTACAACATCATCCATAATA
This sequence comes from Methanobacterium alcaliphilum, assembly GCF_023227715.1. Taxonomy (NCBI): domain Archaea; kingdom Methanobacteriati; phylum Methanobacteriota; class Methanobacteria; order Methanobacteriales; family Methanobacteriaceae; genus Methanobacterium; species Methanobacterium alcaliphilum. The sequence continues at coordinate 123,243 of NZ_JALKIF010000005.1, read as the reverse complement.
CCCAGCTTTTTAAAGATTTCACGGGTTTCTTTGGTAGTTTTGACCTTGCAGAGTTCATCATCCACAACTAAAGGAATTTGAGGTATGTTCTCTAATTTATGTCCTCTATTTTCCACAATTTCCAAATTGGAAGTGGCTGCTAAAGCAGATCTAATAGCGAATCTCCTTTCCTTTCTATTTATTTTTTCATGATAATTCTTTTGAGGTCGTGGAGGATGTGCTTTCCTACCACCAATTGCCTGAGGTACAAATGCTGCTTTAGAACCAGAGCCCTTTATACGAGGTACCATTGCCACACCACGACCAGCACCATATGATTCAGCACTGGTTCGTTTGCCGGCCATTGGATCGGAACCCCATGGTTGTACTCTGGCGGTTTGTGATGAGATTACAGCTCTTTTGATAAGGTCAGGTCTGAATTCTTCCTGGAATATTTCAGGCAATTCAATCTCTTCTGTGACTTCGCCTTCCAATGAATAAACCTTAATTTTTTTCATTTAAACCACTCTTAATTAAAATCAATTAGACACCCTGTTTAGATGCAGTACTAATATAGTTGATCTGCGGTGCGTCGTTATTTTTTCCATGGGCTCTTATAGCTTTTCTTAATATTACTAGCCTCTTAGAAGGACCTGGTATTGATCCTTTAATGATGATGTAGTCATTTTTAACTAAACCATACTTTACAAACCCTCCAGCAGGGTTTACAGCATCGACTTCAGATGACTCACCAATTTTTAAGATTTTTTTGTTATATTCAGTTCTTTTGTGGTATCCCATTTGACCAGCTTGAGGAACAGTCCACATGGTCCTTGAAGGGGTCCATGGACCAATAGAACCAACGTGTCTAGCTTTACTACTTCGAGCAGCTTTACCGTATTGAATCCTGATCCCCCATCTTTTAACTGGGCCCTGGAAACCTTTACCTTTAGTTACTGCAATGGAATCCACAAATTCCCCATCAGAAAAAATATCTTTGGCACTAATTTCTTGTCCCAATAATTCTAAAGCAAAATTTAATTGTTCTTCTGCAGTTTTGCCTCCGACACCACATTCAAATATTTCTGGTTTCTTCTTAGGCACACTGGTTACTTTGGGATTAGTGTTAATCAAAACTCGTATTTCTGCCACATATTCCAAATTATCCTGGATTTTTTTAAGGGCAGATTCTTTATTGTATTCTTTAGGAAGTGAAATCTTCCTTTTCAATTCTTCATTTAAAGTTTCTGAGAGAATATCCCCCATAGCTTTTAGTCCGCGAGAAGTTTTTTCATAAGCCCTGATCCCCATTACAAAAATGGGAGGAACTTCAAGAATAGTAACTGGAGTAGCAACTTCCATTCCCTCGGTTGGAGAATTTTTAGCGTTGTCTACCATCATAACATGAGTCATACCCACTTTATATCCAGCAAGACCCAGTAATTTCGGCTCTTCAGCCACTGGCCAGGACTTGATTCTTGGTGTCTCTTTGGCGGCTCTCTTTCTAGGACTAAATGCAACTGATCCTTTTCTTGGTTGATGATGTCTAGCCATTTAATTTTACCTCCTTACTTACACAATTTTCCTATTTTCCTGATTATTCTAAATTTAAGAGCAAGTTAAATATTGACAAAGTCGCTAAAACCGCTTCTTCGGTCCTTACAGTTTTGGCACCTTGATGGGGTATAGTATTCACTTCAAGATCAACCAGTTTTTGGCTTTTAATATTATTAGGCAAGCCAGAATAAGGACCACCAAACAAAATAGCAATGCGTTTGGCATCTTTTACCTTAGATTCTACTTCATCTAAAATAGAAGTTATTGGTGCAGCACAACGGGAAGTTGCAACCACAACATCCGGTTTTACTGACTTAATACTTTGGTGAAGATTTTTATAAGTAGATAATGTCTCATATCCCCAGTATTCATCTACTGGTTCATCGGGTTCAACAATTATCTCTTTACCCAGTTTGGTTACTCGAAAGCTTAGTATGATGTTAACTGTTAGTTTTTCCTTGCAAAAAGCGGGTTTATCCGCTCCTATATCAACGAAAGTCCCCTTTTTGGTTCTTTTCAGTGTTAATCCTTGTCTATAATCGCCTTCACTGGGCTTCCCTGTGGGGTGATGTGGAGTCCTAAGCGGTGGGAGAAGTCCCACGTGTTTAAACTCCTTCCTTATAGGAAAGACCTTCTTTCGAAGGTATTGAGGTGTATTCATATAAGTGAGAATATCACTAATAAAATCTGCCTCTTTCTGATTTGCATCGTCATGATACACAACAATCCGGTCAACATTAAATATAGCCGCGGATCTTCCTATCACTCCAACCTTATTGGTTTTCAGTTTTAAATCCTTAGTTTCCGCGGTTAGTGAGTCCGGGATGAAGATTGATAAATGCTTCTTTAGCATCTTTCAATATTGGTCTTCATCTATTATAAATATTGCTATAGTCCAGACTAGGCAAAATTTTTAACACCACATTATATATTCAAATATAATGTTAGGGCAGTTCCACTGCATACCCGATATTCACATTAGAATGTAGGTTAGTAGAAGTTGGTTAATAAGGTATTTAAACTTTCTGTTTACATTTCCTTTTAATATCTGTTAATATGTGAAACAGAAAACAGAAACATAAGCAGCAGAGTTTTATAAAAAAGATATAATTTTAAATTAAATTATTAATCCTTTCTACTCTAACCACGATGACTTCTATGTCTTTAGATTCTTTTTTATGAAAATGGTAAATTTTAGGTAGTGGAAATTGATAAAAAAACTTATGAGTTATTTTTCCGCCAAATTTTAAAAAATATTTTTCTACAAAATCTTCAGTTTCTGCCATATGAAATGAATATACAACCGGAGAAATTTGCAAAGATTTTTCCATAAATATTCGATCTGATCCCTTTAAAGAACGTGATTGTGACCCAAATGGAGGATTTTGAATAATGGTGTCTATTTCTGCAAATTCTAAATTAATAATTTTATCCAAATCATCTTTTCTAAGATCTAAGGCCATAAAATTTATCCTTGAAGTTAAACCTTTTTCTAAAGCAATACTTTTTGCAGTTTGAAGAGCGTGCTCATCAATATCTATGCCCCATACTTCTCTCGCACCTAAAATTTTAGCACCAATAGCAAATATGCCTGTACCACATGCTAAATCCAGCACATTTTTATCTTCAATATCTCCCAGAGAGTAGGCGGTCCATAAAATATCAGCAGCTATTACAGATGGGGTGGAATACTGTTCCAATTCTACTTTAGGTTCTAAATGTCCTGGAATGGACTGCAGGTGAATCTCCAAATGTTTCTTCTTTTTTATTGGTTTATGCTGCTTCATGAAAACTCAGTTCAATTATTTGTAAAACTCAATTTTTCAATTGATTAACGTATATCAAAATTACTTTTACAAAATCTTATATATAATAATTATACACCCGTCAAAAATTTCAATTTAATTCCTTAATTACATATCTTAATATAATTAGTGGATTAAAATAGAAGAGGGTGACATAATATAATATGATGACATAATTTTTGTGACAAGGTGTCTAATGCCATCTTAGAAAAAGTATGATTTATGTTACCTATATCAAAATTGCTTTAAAAAATAGTTAATGAAGATAAATTATAATTAATAAGGAGCTATGCCATGTTTAACAAACTTCTAGTCGCCAACCGTGGTGAAATAGCCATTAGAGTAATGCGTGCTTGTAACGAACTGGATGTAAAAAGTGTTGCGGTTTATTCTGATGCAGATAAAAATTCTCTTTTTGCCAAATATGCTGATGAAGCATATAACATAGGAGAATCAACCCCTGCTAAGAGTTATTTAAATATAAATAAAATTATTGAAGTAGCTGAAGAATGCGGAGCAGATGCTATACACCCAGGTTATGGTTTTCTGGCTGAAAATTCTAATTTAGGTAAAGAATGCGAAAAGCATGGCATAAAACTCATAGGCCCTAAAGGTTCTGTAATTGAAGCCATGGGAGATAAAATTACTTCTAAAAAATTAATGCGCAGTGCAAATGTCCCAGTGATTCCAGGAACAGATAAAGGAGTCTCTAATATAGATGAAGCAGTTAAAATTGCAGAATCTATTGGATATCCTGTTATTGTCAAGGCCTCCGCAGGTGGTGGTGGAATAGGCATGAGAACCGTTTATGAAGAAGATGAATTGATTCGTGCTATAGAATCCACACAGTCTGTAGCGGCTTCTGCCTTCGGAGATCCCACGGTATTCATAGAGAAATATCTGGAAGAGCCACGTCACATTGAATTTCAGATTATGGCGGATGAAAATGGTAACACTATCCACGTAGCCGACAGGGAATGTTCTATACAGAGAAGACATCAGAAATTGATTGAAGAAGCACCTTCCCCTATAATGACTGATGAGTTGAGAGAGAAAATGGGCTCTGCAGCAATTAAAGCAGCAGAATCAATAAATTATACTAATGCTGGAACTGTGGAATTCCTTTATGCTAATGGTGATTTTTATTTTCTGGAAATGAACACCAGAATACAAGTAGAGCACCCTATAACAGAAATAATAACCGGGATTGATCTGGTGAAAGAGCAGATAAAAGTTGCTGCCGGTAAAGATCTCTGCTGTTCTCAAGATGAAATTAGTGTTAGAGGGCATGCTATTGAATGCAGAATCAATGCAGAAGATCCTTTAGCAGATTTTACACCTACCCCTGGAAAAATTACAGGGTACCGATCACCAGGAGGGACTGGGGTTCGTGTAGATAGTGGAGTTTATATGAATTACACCATCCCCACATTTTATGATTCTATGATATCCAAACTCATAGTTTATGGACGAAACCGTAATGAAGCTATTAATAGGATGAGAAGGGCTTTAAGTGAATACGTAATTTTAGGAGTGAAAACCACAATACCATTCCATAAAGCAATAATGAGAAACAAAGAATTTTGGGAAGGTAAACTGCATACCCACTTTGTTGACCAGCACCGTAATGGCATTAACCAGGAAATGGAAAGAGTGGTTGCTGAAGACAAAGAGAAAGAAGCTCGTTTAAGATCCACATTCTTACCAAATAAAAAAGTAGCTGCCGTTTCAGCAGCTGTTGGTTCTTATATGAGTCAAGCAACCCAATCAACTGATTCAAAAAGCGAATAATTAGATTAAAATCTCGATATTATGGGAGGTTTTTATATGCTGGAGAAGATATTGGAGATCTTGTATCAAAATCAGAACAAACATATTTTACCAGACGAAATTGCATCCACATTGGGTATTAATGAAAATGAAGTTAAAAAGGCCATACAAACTTTAGAAGATGACGGATACACCTTGGAATTCACTCCAAATTCTGGCTATAAATTAAAAAAATCTCCTAATTTATTGCTCCCCTATGAAATTAAGAATAATCTAGAGACTGATTATATTGGTCATGAAATTTACTATTTTGAAGAGGTTGATTCTACAAATAACGTTGCTAAAAAACTGGCTGAAGATGGAGCTGCTGAAGGAACAATTGTAATTGCCGAAACCCAGACTAGAGGTAGGGGAAGAAGAGGTAAAACCTGGCTATCACCTACAGGGGGAGTATGGATGTCCATAATACTGCGCCCCAATATACCTCCTGCTGAAGCTCCACAATTAACATTAATGACAGGGGTTGCGGCTGCTGAAACCTTAAAAGAAGAATGCGGGTTGAATGTTGGAATTAAATGGCCTAATGATATATTGATTGGTTCTAAAAAAGTTTGCGGCATACTAACTGAGGCCAATGCTAAATTCAGCACCCTGGATTATGTGGTGGTGGGCATTGGTATCGATGCCAATGTGGACCCCGAAATATTCCCTTCTGAAGTTAGAAAAGGTGCAACTTCGCTGAAAATGGAATTAAACAAAGAAATAAAAGGCCCATTATTAGTCCAAAAATTTTTAAAACGGTTTGAGTCAACATATAATAGTTTCAAAGAAGGTAATTTCCCAGAAATACTTAATGAATGGCGTAAACTATCTAAAACAATTGGTAGTGATGTTGAAGTGAGAAAACAACTGGGAAAAGTAGTTAAAGGTGAAGCAATAGGTATAACTCAAAACGGAGCCCTGATACTAGAATTAGAAGATGGAAGTCTTCGAAAAGTAATATCTGGAGAATGCTTACATGTAAAAAAGTAATTTTGCTTTTTTCAGGTAGACTCACTTGCAGGATATGATTGATTTTTCACCCAGTTTACCCATGACTTTAAATTTTTTTCCAGTCAATGTTTCCACAATGTGGATATTAGTATGGGCATGTAAAGTGTATTCCGCCACATTTATCAGAGAATCCCCAGCTATGGCCATATAGGGGATAATTTGATCCCCCATATATTTATCAAGTGGGGCTTGAGCATTTAAGAAATTTAAAAGCATCATAGCAGCTTCTTGACCTACTTTTTCTGCGATTTTTCCAGGTTCTCCTATTGAACTTCCGCCTAAAGGAGTATTCCCTTCAGTCCATAAAAATATTCCAGATCCCGGCGAGATGGAATCATCTGAATGTTCAATTTCTATATCTACATCCCATCCATTTCTACTTAATATTTTTTCTGCAGATTTAGCTTGTCTTTCTGCCACATGTCTAGGAAGATTGACTGAATGAGATATGCCTTTTATTGAGTCAATTTCCATCTCTAAAAGTTCTATTGATTTTAATTTAGTTACTGGTTTAATACTGGCCTTAACCAAGCCACTCCCGCGAGGATAATGGCCCCGGGTAACCAGATCAATATTCATATAGTATCCCATTTTTTCCAGTACAGGTAGCATGACTTTTTGTAAATAATTGATTGGAGGTGACCATCTTACGTCTGTACCTCCCCTAACTGAAATATTTACAGGAGATGATGCAAATGCCGCCGGAATCATAAAAGCTTGTAGAACTAAACTTATACTTCCAGCAGTTTTGATGTTTAAATCATAGCTTCCTCCTTTTAAATTCCCTGGTGAGAAAACTATTTCTGTGGAGCCAATTTCAAGTCCTTGTATAGACGCATCACACAACTCAGCAACAGATTTAACAGCAGTTAGATGTTGAGCAGCTAATCCTTTTTTAGGTCGATTAGCCCGAATATTGAAAATTCTTAAAGGTTGTTTGCTTAAAGCTGAAAGAGCAACAGATATTCGTATTAAAGCCCCACCACCTTCACCAAATGAACCATCCAATTCAATCATGAAAGCACCCCATAATTAATCAAAGGAAAAAAAGTAATGAATATTCTTATATTTTAATTAAAAATGATATGGCTGCATTCTTCAATAATTTCTTTTTCTGATGAATTTGGTTTGGATAAAACAGATATTAAATCATTAAATGAATCAGTAACCATTTCTGTTATATTTTCTATTGGTAACAATTTAGCATCCTTAGAAGCGAGGTCAATGCGTATAGTAGGTGAAGCACCAGGCATTCCTACAGCAGGGATAGTTAAGATACCTTTTTCTTTAAGGAGCATTATAGCCCATAAAAAAGATAAATCTGAATCAGATAATGAAGTTCCAATGCCCCTACTTTCGATTTCCCGTTCTAAAGATTGAGGCGTAATCATTACACCAGTAGGCGTTTGTTCAAATCCTTTAAAATTATAATTTAATGAATCCAAAAGCCGATTTTTATTTTCAAAAGATTTCAATAGAATTTCTGGATTGAAATTTTCTAATGCCCGGACTATGCCTGCAATCACAGGAGTTTGGGCTTCTAAACCAAATTGATGAGCTTTGGATTTTATTTGATCCATTAACTCAGATTTACCTGCCATTAACCCTCCTCTCGGACCGTCCATTAATTTATCAGTACTGGTTACAACAAGATCCGCGCCTAAATCAATTGCAGAAGGTTGGTTAAAAATAACAGTGCGCAAACGAGCTCCAGACGCATCATCAACCATTACTGGAACTTTTCCATCAGCTTTTTTAATAATATCCTGAAATTCTTCAACGGCGATAACCTTATGGTCCATGGTAGATCCAGTAATTACTATAAGAGATGTATTCTCAGGTATAAAAAATTCATCCAGATTATCAAATTCAAGATATTCAGCACCCACCAATTTTGCACTGCGCGGGATAGAAGGGTGTGAGGGTAATTCAGGCAAATAATGGATTACATAAGTTTTTGGTTTTACTAATGCAAGAATAGTGGCCAGGATTCCAGCACTGGTTCTATTGAATCCCAGTACTTTTTCACCGCCCAAATGCTCCTTTCCCCATTTTTCAAGCATATCCTCAAAAAGTGCAGGACCTACATAAGTTTCCAATAGCTTCAAATCATCTTTTTTGAGTAAAAAACCCCCTGAAAGGCCAGTTAAATCGTATAATTTATCCCGTCCTTGCGAATGTATTTTTTTATTGATGATTTTTAAAGCATTTTCTCTTTTTTTAAGTTCATGAAGAGAAGAATGAATAAGCACGTTTTGTTTCATCGAAATCATCATAAATTATCTTTATTAGAATTAAGGTTGTTATGGTGAGAATGATTGTTTCCTTTGTTATTTTCTGGTTTTAATATTATAGCATCATCAGCAGAATTTTGAAGCGCCGCACTGAATCCTGGTTCGGCACCAATAACAATAGTATCTTTACCATTTTCCTTGGCTTTATTGATAATCGGTAAAAAATCAGCATCACGAGTCATAAGAGCAATAACATCAATATTAGGATTATAAATTAATTCCATAGCTTCAACAGCCATATAAACATCAGTATCACCAGCAACAACAATGGGAGTGAATCCCTGATTAACAATAGCTTCTATTAATTTATCAGAAGCATACTGGTTTAATAAAACTTTACCTACCCTCATGTTCCCATATTCGGCAATTATTTCTCTTACCAAATCCAGATTTAAACTGAATTCTTTTCTTAACATGTTAGGACCATCTACTAAAAGTCCTATATTCTTATCTCCAGCTTCTTTCTTTTTTAAAGGGATATAATCTTTTAAAGAAGTTAACTTTTCGAAACTGCGCATATTTTTATATCCTCCATATTTTTATTTATTGATGATAGAAAAGAGTCGATGTGTTTATTAATCAACTCAATAAGCATTTATAATTTTGATTTTTATAGAATATATAATGTACTATCTAAGCCTAAAATTATTTTTTTACTGAAAAGGCCTTAAATTTTATTTTGAAAAGCGAAATTAATAGATTAAAATTTAATTTAATAAATATGCCTCATACAAATTAATAAAGTACATTAATCAATTAGTTAGATCATTCTTTTTTAATTTTGAAAAAAAATAAAAATTAAATCCATGAAAAATATTAGAAAAAAATAAAAAAATATATTTTAAAGATTTATTCAATTTCCAGTGAAAATTCGTCCTGGAATAAATCACTGACAATCTTTAAATCTTTATCTGTAAGACGGGTGATAGCTCCTTCTTCCCCTTCTTTATAGTAATATTCAGCATCTACAATTTTACCCGAATCATTCATATAAATAAATATGCCGTCAATAAATTTATCCGGGTTGGCGGAAGGTAAGAATATTTCCATTCTAACCAGTATTTCAGAACCACAAATCTCATTGTAGAAATTCTCTTTTTCGGATTCGTCCTTTAAAAGTTTTTTGAATTGTCTGATTCTCTTTTTCAATTCTTTTTCAGATTTTTGGGCAGATTTATTTTCACTCATATTATCACTTTATTGAAATTGTAATATAAACTGAATTCCAGTAAATATATTTAAATTATCATGATATTGTAATTAAATCTAGGATTTTACTTAATATAATTTTCACATAATAAAATGTATCAATTTAATGAATTACTAATTCCTATATAAAATTAACCAATTATTTTAAGATGGACTTGAAACTTAAATTAATATCTTCATAATCAATTTATAAAAAAAATTTTCTCTAAATTTAAAGCATAACTCCTAAAATTAGCCATTTACCAACTAATAAATCAATTTTCGAGGATTTAATGAGCACATTGTTTCTATTTGTTTATTAGAAAACCCACACTCTTTCATTTGATAAATGAACATTTTAAAGCCTTCACTTGGAATAGGGTTATGCTTTTGGCCAAAATCCGTGGCCATGATACATTTTTTAAAGCCTGTGAAATTGATTGCCTCTGAAATTCGCTCTACAGAAAGTTGATCATGTTGGGGCATACAGGCCACAAAACAATGCTCCAGATATGCGTATCTGGACATTTCTTTCTGTTCTTCTAATGTAGCGTCCACTACTCCTGTTAATGGATGATTAACAATTATTTTTTTTATTTTTAAACTATGGGCCATGTCCAAAATTGGAAAAATTTCCTGAGCTTTAAGATGTCCTGTGGCCAATATCATATCATGTTTAGAAATTAAATGGAGAATTTTTTCAAAATTATCATTTTGACCATTAATCCCATTTAATACATCTTTTTTCAATTCAAATACGGAAATAGTGGGCATCCAAACTATTTTACCATTCAAAGCCGCGGATACTTCAACAGCATCAGGATTTATACCACCTACACTGGAATTTAAACAAATGCCGCCAAAAACATCAAAGCCCGTTGCTTTCCGCAATAAATGAGATCGGCCAGCCGTTGATTCCACATGACATTTTAATATAATAGACGCCATATGTTGATTTTTAGCATCTCTAACAGCATCATCATCACTAAAAATACGGGGTTTTATATCGGGAGAAGTATGTATATGTGTATCAACCATACCCTCAAGACTTATTTTTGATATGTTTTGTGGAATCTCCAGAGGAGTTGGAAATGCCTCCTGCAATTTCTTCATATAAATTATCCCCCTTTGAATCCATAGCCACCACTAATGGTCCAAAATTTTCAACCTCAAGTTCCCAAATAGCTTCTGGAACCCCCAGATCTAACCAGTATACATTATTTATTTTTTTTATGGAATGGACATAAAGTGCAGCGCATCCACCAACTGCAGCAAGATAGGTGGCTTTATTTTTAATTAATGCATTAGCGGTGTTTTTATCCATACCTCCTTTACCTACAACCATTTTAACACCCATGTCCAATACTTCTGCCTGGAACGGGTTCATTCTAGTACTGGTAGTGGGACCTACAGCCACCATCTCTGCCAGAGGTTCTTTTGAAGATTGTATGAAATTTTTAAAACTGTGAATTTTATCTAAATCAACGTCTTTTAAAATATCGGCTTTCAATTTTATTATGGGGCCCGCATGAAATATCACGGATCCATTTAAATCAAATGGCGCTCCCTGTTCAATTATTCGTTGATGAGCACGGTCTCTGGCTGTGAATATTGTTCCAGATATATAAACCACATCACCCACACGTAATTTACTGACATCCTGTTCTAAAAGTGGTGTTTCAAGTCTTGTTTCCATAGAAAATCTCCTGATGATTTATTATATAAAACTTATACCTTATGATAGAATATTTTATATGGTTATTGGTTTAAAAAAATCACATTAATTAATTTACAGTATCCACTCAAATTCATAGATAAATTTATCTTACTAATAATTTAATTTATTGAAATGAACTATAATTGATTAAAAATAATGTATTTCTAAATAATTAATAAAGTTTTAATAGTAATATGGCTTGTTAATATAGAAAAATCATATCAATTATTTTTATATAAGAGGTAAACAAATGTCCAGCACCAAAAGCGTAATGGGTCTTTCAAAATATATTATGACCCTGCCCCAAACCAAGATTTCTTTATTCACCATGGTATTTTTTAGTTTCATTGTTGGTTCCATCGGCTTTATAATAGATCCAACAAAGGGAAGTGGCATTCTTCAAGATATTATTGACGGAGGCACAGCAGGGGTTTTAATATTTGGTTTAGGTTCCATAATGAGTGGAGCAATTACTCAACCATGGGTAAATTCATTGAAAGGAAGGCAGATGAAAATGAAACAGTCCATGTTTCTATCTCTATTTTCCATGATTATATTATCCGTAATATATTTAATTGGATGTGGGTTCTCATCACTTTTAGATATGAATTTTATTCTTGATTCGATAGTACTGGGTTGTGCTGTATTATTTGCTTTTAGAACTCTCGTAATATGGGGTACGTCTAATATTAGTTTACCAAATTCAGTTTTTATTTCAGCTACTCAGCCAGTCTTAATAATCAGTATGATGATAGTAGTGGTGTTTTTAAGTATCAATGCCACCAATTTTGGATACTTTACAATTATAGCATTTTTATTAAAAGTTTTAATTGCCTGTGCAATTTTAGTACTGGCCATTTATTCATTTGTACTAGTCATTGAATCGCCTATGAGGCGTAATCTGGGAGTAGGAGCTTTAGAACTATTGAGTCTTTCATTATCCCATATAACTGAAGGGTCTCCTGCACTGGAAGGCCTTTTTGAAGAAATAGGAGAACCTATTGATACTTTGGTTGGTATTATCAGTTTTAAAACTACTAAAGGAATTAAAGCACTGTTTTTAAGTCCATGTGTTCATCCAGGGCCAATTGGCAGCGTTGGCGGGGCAAACATGCCCACTTTACTCGCTCAACGTTTTGACATGTTTACCATGGTTTCACACGGCCCTTCAACTCACGATTTTAATCCTGTTTCTTCAAAAGAAATTGTTAAAATAGAAAATACGATAAAAAATTCTTTAGATAAAATCAATTACCATGAAAACGCCAGTAGATTTACCCGTGTTAGTGAAAAAAATGCTACAATCGGTGCACAGTTCTTTGGAGATGATTTATTACTTCAAGCTACTTTTGCCCCACATGGTTTTGATGATATAGATTTTGGAGTGGGATTATCTCTGATGAATCTTGCCAAAACAGTCTGTAATTCCGAAAATGTTGTTTTTGTAGATTGCCATAACTGCTTTAAAGGAGAATCCGGCCGAGTACTACCTGGAAACAAAGAAGTATTTGATTTAATGGGTGCTGTGGAAAAATTAGAATGCATTGGCCATAAAAATCCCATAAAAGCAGGTTGCTGTGAAAATTTGATGGATACCTTATCCAAAGAAGAAGGTATTGGTCAAAGTGGAGTGAAAGTTTTAGTGATTGAAGTAGACATGCAGAAGACAGCTCAAATCTTGCTTGATTCCAATAACATGGTAATTGGATTTAGAGAAAAAATACTGGAAGCCGTGAAATCTTTGGGGATCGACGAAGTAGAAGTGATGACCACTGATACCCATTCAGTGAACACTCTGGCTGGAGGGCACAATCCCGTAGGGGCTAAAAAAGGTGATGAAATCATTGACTACATTATCCAATGTACCAAAGAAGCTATGGCTGATTTAGAACCAGTTTCAGTAGGTTGTAAAATTTCAAGGATTGAAAATTTAAATACTCTGGGCCCTACCAATGCCACAGAACTTGTTTCAACAATAAGTTCTATTGTAGCTGTGAGTAGGATATTCGCGCCCTTGGTTTTTGTCCTTGCACTTTTCTTTGTATTTGTCTGGATTTTCTACTGGGCACTGTAACAAAGAACATTTTTATATTAAAATCAATATTTTATAAAATTTTATTTTAAAAAATAAGTATTATAGAAAAGTAAGTTGGAAAAAAAGGATTTAATAATTACCAGTCATAGTAATTAACATAGCCCATACCATAAACCATATAAAGGCAAAAGGAATAATTCCGCTCCATAGCCATCCTTTGAAACCACCGACTTCTTCTTTACCAAAGAGTGTTTCAGATAATTTACCAACAATGATCAATATAATTAGTCCTGCGAATGTTCCTAAAGCTTGGTTTTGCCCCAATGCAGGTATTGATCCATTAGACATTGTAAAAGAGATATAAGCTGCTAAAGCTCCTGAAACTGCGTGAATACTTGCTAATTTAGCATCTACTTCCATATTATTTTCTCCATAAATTAATTAATTATCTTGATTTATAATTTCTTTTAAACTAACAATAAATACTAATTAAACTATATAATTTAAAAGTTTAATTAATATATTACATACTCCCTTAAAAAAGCTATGATTATAAACCATGAACTAAATTAGTTTTTTTAAATTATTATTTTATTCCATTATATTTAATCAGGTGTTTCAATGAAGACCATGTCCAACGTCGATATATTTGCTATTTGCCATGAACTCAATGAACTATTAAAAGGTTCACGTGTTGATAAATCATTTCAACCCACTAAAGATACAGTTATCATAAGATTCCATGTTAAAGGACAGGGAAGAGTTGATGTAGTTTTTCAAGCAGGTGCGCGGCTACATAAAACACAATACCCCATGGATAATCCAAAGATACCTCCATCTTTTCCCATGCTACTTCGAAAATATCTCAAAGGAGGTATTGTCAAGGAAGTCAAACAACATAAATTTGATAGAGTTGTGGAGATTACCATTTCAAGAGAAGAAGATTATACTCTAGTGGTGGAATTATTTGCTAAAGGAAATGTTATTCTTTTAAATCAAGAAAATCAGATAATATTACCTTTAAAAAGGAAAATGTGGAGTGATAGGAAGATAACATCTAAAGAAGAATATAAACATCCTCCCAGCAGAGGAATTAACCCTCTGCAAATTGAGAAATCTGAGTTAGAATCGATTTTCGCACAATCCGATAGAGATTTAATCAGGACTCTAGCTCGAAACGGTCTTGGAGGCATATATGCTGAGGAGATAGTGTTTAGATCCGCTTTAGATAAAAATATTCCTGCAAATGAAGTCAGTGCCACAGATATTGAAAGTATTTACCGGGTTATAATAGATTTATTTAAGCCATTAAATGAATTCAAATTCACACCAAATATAGTCTCTAATGGTAAAGAAGACGTTCTCCCATTAGAATTAAAAATATATTCGGATAATAATAAGCAAGTTTTTGATAATTATAACGAAGCAGCTGATGAGTTTTTCAGTGCCAAAGTACGCAATGAGATTAAAAACATTCAAGAAAATATCTGGGGGAAAGAAGTCAATAAATACGCTAAAAGATTACAAATTCAGGAAGATACCCTTGAAAATTTCAAGAAAACTATTAAAGAATCTACCCTAAAAGGGGATTTATTATATGCTCATTATTCTGAAGTGGAGAATGTATTGAATGTTATATCAAATGCCAGAAAAACATATTCCTGGATGGAAATATCAAAAATCTTAAAAAACGCCCGTAAAAAAGACATGGAAGAAGTCCAACTGGTTGAATCACTGGACAAATTAGGTAATTTAATGCTGATCCTTGATGAAACCCGTATTTTAATTGATAGTAAAATTCCAATTCCAGAAAATGCTGAAACTTATTATGAAAAAGCTAAAAAAGCAAAACGGAAAATTAAAGGCGTTTTGATTGCTATTGAAAAAACCAAAAAGGAACTGGAAACAGTCAAAAAGAAGAAAGAATTTGCTTTGGAGAGGATAATGGTCCCTCAAAAACGGGTGAAAAAAGAACTCAAATGGTATGAGAAATTGAGGTGGTTTATTTCATCTGATGATTTCTTAGTTATTGGTGGGCGCGATGCCCATACCAACGAAATCGTGGTAAAAAAACACATGGAACCCCATGACATCTACCTTCACTCGGATATACACGGGGCACCTTCAGTGATAATAAAAAGTGAGGGTAGAGAAATACCGGAAAGTACCATCCAAGAAGCCGCAGAATTCGGTGCTTCTTTTTCCAGTGCTTGGTCTAAAGGATTTAGTTCACAGGACATTTACTGGGTGAATCCAGACCAGGTTTCTAAAACCCCCCAGTCTGGAGAATTTGTGGCTAAAGGAGCATTCATTATTCGAGGTAGTAGAAATTATATTAGGGGAGCTGATGTAATGATTGCAGTTGGAATAGTGGATTATAATGGTCCGAGAGTTATGGCTGGGCCAGTGGAATCTTTGAAAAAACATTCTGAAAATTATGTAATCATTAAACCCGGCTACAATAAGAAAGAAGCTATGGCTCGAGAAATCTTAAAAAGAATCGACGAAGAGAAAATTTTAACCCTGGATGATATTATCCGTGTACTTCCTTCAGGAAAATGTGAAATTGTTAATTTGAGATAAAAAAATATTCATAAATAAAAATACATTGAAAAAATTTCAAAATCTAAACTTCGTTAGATTTCTGTTTTTCTTTCATTCTCTTTTTTAAAAGGAAATTTAAATCAATTACATATTTACCTTCCTCGTCAGAGACAATTATGGAATCGTCTTCTAAAAGAGGGGTTAAATTAACTTCATAAATCCCATGCTGTTTTACCATGATAGTTTCAATGGATTCCCCCTTCTCCACATCCACTTCAATTTTCTTTTCCTTTCCTTCACTAGAGTACTTAAAGTAAGTACTTCCACATTTAGGGCAGCCTTTGAGAATTTCTTCAGATGACTTGAGTTTAGCGCCGCATTTAATGCACTGATGCACTAGAATCACCAATTTCCGCTATCATTGATAAGAAGTTTGATTTTTTCTTAACGGACCTCATAACATTAGCAGGTCCAATGATTGTCAGACCAACTGTTT
The DNA here is from genome assembly GCF_023227715.1 of Methanobacterium alcaliphilum. Lineage (NCBI taxonomy): Archaea > Methanobacteriati > Methanobacteriota > Methanobacteria > Methanobacteriales > Methanobacteriaceae > Methanobacterium > Methanobacterium alcaliphilum. The sequence goes on along the minus strand of NZ_JALKIF010000005.1, from coordinate 106,805 downwards.
TCTTTTTGGAAAACCCGAAAAAAGTTCGCTCATCTTTTTCAAGAGTGTATATATCAATACCCACAAAGTTTTCAATATCTATCTCCCTCATAGTAGACTCAATGAGTTCTGCTTCTTCAGAAGGAGTTAATCCTCCCTCTATAACGAGTATATCTCCCTCTTTCACTCTGTCTATTATCATGGAAATTTTTTCCATGCTGCTCTTTTCTTCCAGAGCATCAGAAGATAGAAAATCCATTTTTAATCCTTCCATTTTTTAGACCCCTACATTGTATTAATTATATGTATACACTATCATTTGAATTTTCGCACCATTGCCATGTATAATTCACCAGTATTTTCACCATGCAAAGCTGAGATAGGAACCACCGTATGCTGTGGAAACACTGAGATTATTCGCTCAGATGATGATTCAGGTAAATCAGTTTTATTGGCAACAATTACAAAAGGAATTTTACGCGCTTCCAAATTACCTATAATCGTAATATTAGCCTGTGTTAAAGGATCTTCAGTAGCATCCATAACAAGTAAAACCCCAGTTACATCATCTAACCATTTTATAGCTTCAATTATACCTTTAGTAGCTTCTTTTGCCCTTTCTTTTGCCTCAGATTCGGATAACCCAAATTCGAGAAAATTTTTATAGTCCACTTTAGTAGCGATACCTGGAGTATCAATAATATCAAAGTCCAGTTCCATGCCGTCCTGCTGGATGGAAACTTTTTCTTGGCGATATACCGTCCTTGTTTCGTGAGGAACATCTGATGATATACCTAAAGGTTTACCTAACCAATCCTGAGACATTTGATTTGCTAAAGTGGTTTTTCCAGAATTGGGATGACCATAAAGACCTAATTTGACTTTTTGACCTCTCCCTAATAGTTTATCCAAAAATCTTGTTAAAAAACTCATTTTATCACTTTTTAAAACTGATTTAATTAATTGTGGATTATCAAATTCGAATGAATTTAGGAACCAGTATACAAATTTATTATTAGTTTATCAAAATCCAATATTTAGATTAATGATAAACAGTTAATGATATAATTTATTTTATGGTTAATATAATTTATTCAAAGTTATATGGAAATTTAGTTTATTCCATGTAAGTTTGACCCGGTTCTAAAATGATTACCTCAATATCAGGATTTTTACTGTGAACTAAATTCACAAATTCATCAGCGTCTTGTTCTATCACTGGAAATGTATTGTAATGCATGGGGATAAGTTTTTTAGGAGAAATCCATTGCGCTGCTTGAGAAGCAGCTTCCGGCCCCATAGTATAACGATCACCTATTGGTAAAATTGCTATATCTGGTTTATAAAAGTCAGCGATAATAGTTTTCATATCTCCAAAAAGTCCCGTGTCCCCAGCATGATATATTTTAAGCCCATTTTCTAACTCGAAGATGAACCCGCAGGCAGTACCTCCAGGGACCATTTCTTCCATAAAATCAATATCAGAGGAATGCTTAGAATCAAGCATGGTCACCTTAATATTTTGATACTTGCTTGATGCACCAATATTCATTCCCTGTGTTTGGAATCCCTGTTGAGAAAAGAAAATTGATAATTCATGATTGGCTATTATCAATGCACCGGTTCGATTTGCAATTTCCAGGGCATCACCAAAATGGTCCGCATGCCCATGGGTTACGCATATCAAATCAGCTTCAATTTCCTCCACCGGAACACTACAGGCAGGATTATTGCTAATAAAAGGGTCTATTAAAATTTTAACATTTTCTTCTGAAATCAATTCAAATGCAGAGTGTCCCAGCCATCTAAGTTTCAATCAGGCTGCCCCCATATCAATTTCATTGGAAAGGTTCCATGCTTCTTCAAATAATTTTTCGATTTCATTTATGGATCTTTCGTCCTTGTAAATCACACCAACCTCAAAACTCTCATAAATAGGATCGGTGGAGATGATTAATCCATGAGTATTATCTGAGACAACTGCAACAGTATGTATGTGAGGCATAGTTCTAATTTGAACACCATTATCATAGAGCACTTTGATCAGTTCTACAGAAGCATCATCATCTAAACTTGCTTCCTGTATAATCATCATACTATCGGTGTCCATGAATTTTTTTAGGATACCCACATCAATATTTCTAATCCATGGGTACATCATGATTACTTTTTCATCAGCTTTTAGAATCGTTTCCTTCATGGCTTCTTGAACATCAGAAGCATCAAAAGACCATATTATGCTGGGTTCCATGGATTCAGATCTAATTTTATTTAAAGCTCCTCTGAATGAGTCTAATCTTTCTTCAATTAGATCTTCCACATCATCTACATTTTCAATGTACTCCTGTTTTAATTTGTTAAGCCGTTCTTTTACATAATGAGTATCATTTTTATCAATTTTTTTAACCGGCTTAATTGGTTTCATGGGCTCCATAGGGGTTTCTTGATGATCTCCAGAGGAATCAGAAATAGCATTATCAACATCAACAGGTTTTTCCATACTCACATCCTCTTTTAATTTATTCATTAGAGGCCTTCTAGGAACTCTCTTTGGAGTTATTTCGTCAGTAGAAGCATCCTTAATTTTAGATTGCTCATCAGATTTAACCATGGAAGAATTTACAGGAGATTCTGGTGAAGGTTTTTCTTCTTGATCTTTTTTACCAAATTTTGGCAACTTTAAGAATTTTCTAGGAGTTTTTGAAGGTTTATCCTGTTCAGCAGTCGTTTCTGTTTTTTTCGGAGGTTTGATTAACTTATCCTTTTTAACCATTGCATCTGCAGTGGATTTAGTTGGTTTAATGACTTTCTTAGGTCTAGGTTCTATCTTCTTTGGTTTCATTGCAGTTTCTACTGCACCAGTGCTTTTTTTAATTTTAACTCTTTCATTTACAGGAGTTGCCTTAGCTTCAGGTTTTGAACTTTTTGGTTTTGAACTTTTTAGCGAAGCCATGTCTACTTTAGAAACAAACAGTATTACCAACATGACACCTACAACAAAACTAACAAGCCCTACTAAAAACAAAAGAAAATTTGGTGGTGTTGAAAACCCAAACGACATGGCATAAAGACCTGCGATTATCAGAAGCAGCCCTGCAAAAGTAATCAGTAAATAAATCATCTTATGCCTCCTATTGTATATTACTTATTTTCCCATATAAATCTAAAAGTATTTTAGATGGTTTGCTGCAATCAATCCCCTAAAAACTATATTGACTATTTTTATATTATTATATTAGCCTATTTATAATATATATAAACTATTTATAAACTATTTAATTATTTATACATTTTTGATGAGAAAGCCATTGATTTGTGGATACATCCATTCATTTATTCTCAAAAGAGTGCATTTATTATTATAAATTATGAAATAAAAGCAATTCATACACTTTATAAAATTAGTATTATTAATGGTTTTAATAGAAAACTCTTTATAATAACTGACATATATCTTAATCTAAATTATGAAAGTATGTCAAAACGGAGGGATTGAAGGTGATGGAATTTTTAGTAGATGAACGGGGGCAGGGTGCTGCAGAGTACATCCTGCTGTTTGGTGGGGTAATCGTTATTGCAATCGCAGCACTTTTGATTTATAGATCTTATATATATACTGCTACTAGCCCATTCGATGCTCAAACAGATATTAATAACGTTCGTACCAATATGGAAAACCAAGAATAATTAAATCCTTAAAAAAGCAAGTAACTGCCGTAAAGTTTCATTAGATTCTTTTTCGTCACTTAAAGCTAGTGCTAATTTCTGAGTCATTATCCTTTTTTGAGGTTCATCTTGAATATTAATATAACGAATTATCTTGTTAAAAACCTCATCTATATCGTTATTTGGTTCTGATGCGAGCTTTAATTGACTAAATTTATTTTTAAATAACATTTTAAGTCTATATGCTGCATTTCTTACTTCTTCAATATCTTCAGATTCCAATTTATGTATTAATAAACTAGTTTCAAATTGATCATTTTTAAATTTGCTAAAAATAATACCATCAGATTTCATAGATTGAACTCTTTTCACTCCATTGTAAATTTTAATATCATACCCAACAACCCCAATCACATTTTCCCTTAAAAGTTTGATTAATGCCTCATTTAATGTTTTATCAGAAATAGTTAACCCTGATTTTTTTCTGGCAGTTTTCATAAGATCAACACGTGAAAGATCATTTTCACCGAGGGCATCTAAAATTAAATTGCGTACTTCATATTTTCTAGGCATAAAAATTCCTTCAAATTGTTTAAGATGAATAATACTATATGATTCTATGTGATAATATGCACAATATTATATAAAAAAGATAAGTATTAGAAGAAACATAATTTAATATTACACATGGGAAATCGAACTTCATATATAGATTTATATATGAGGATTGATAACATTATATTAAAAGTACGGAGGTGTACCCCATGAAGTTTTTAAAAGACGAAGCAGGACAAGGTGCAGCTGAATATATTTTACTCTTTGGTGGTGTAATCGTTATAGCTATTGCAGCACTTGTGATTTATAGAGCATACTTCAGCGAGAATTCTGGTCTAGACGCCGCACAAGATGTGCAATCAGTAAGAACCAACATGCAAAACAACGGATAATTCGTTAAAGCAAAGTATGTGGAAGTTTAATGTTATTCGATGAAAAAGCCCAGGTAAGCGCAGAGATGATTTTATTAATTGGAGCCATACTAATTATCGTATTAGTCGTTGGTTCCTATGTCTTTGATATATCTGGTGCAATTGCAGGTAACATCAGTGATGTTGTCGATACAGCAAGAGATGTAACGATTAACAAAATTTAACTTCCAATTTATTTATTTTTTTTTAAAATTATAACGACCATATATTTATGATTTTATTTTGATATACTAATTTAAAAGTATTATTTTTACCAGATTTAAAGCTGTTATTCATGGTGATAACAATAAACGGACGTTTCACCACAGGATGAGAATATTTAAGTATTTCTTTAGATTGTTGATCAGAAAAACCATATTTTTTTTGCAGTACCCTTTTTGCAGAACTCCAAGACAAACCTAAAATATCTTCCAGTATTAAAATACTCTTAGTAGTATTTTTAGTATAAGTATCTGTAGTTAAGTAAGCTTCATCCCCACTAGATGCAAGCATAATGAAAATACCTCTAGCTAAAGTCGAATTATCTGTATTCAACCCTAAACTAATCCAATAGTCTCGAGAGGTATTGGGTATCTCAGTGCTCATATTAATCGGAGTATATTCTATCCATCTTACCGGTAAAGTCTCTATGTACCCCAACCTTCCATCATAAGAAACCGGCCGATTAGCGGCTTCAGCATAAAAATGACCATAACTCCAATCAGTTATAATAACAGTATTATTAGGCGTGTTATTTAAAATCCATTCTGCCGATTCAGCATAATGATCATTATAAAGCGGAGTAACTATTTTCGAAGTATTATGGGTTTGTATGATTTGGGGAGAAATAATAATTAATACAATAAAGAATCCAATTATCCATTTTTTTGTTTTATTAAATGGCAATTCCATTGATTGGAATTTGCCAAATAAGAGCCCTATTAAAATTCCTGAAAATACGGCTAAAGGAGGTAAAAGTAATCCTATGAACCTGACGCCCTTGGTTAATGATAAAATAGACATTAAAGTCCATACCAAAAGTGTGATATGGCAAAACCTTCCTAATTTATCTGGAGAATTTTTATTTCTAAATTCATTCCATGAAAGTAAAATCACACCACACAACCCCAAGATTACAGTTAATGGACCAGTAAAATATAAAACCCTGCCGATAGTAGCGGGTTCTAGTTCAGCTACATTCTTATAAGTATCTGGCCATGGATACCATATATTATAATTAGAATTTATTACATCAAAATATTCTAACGGGCCTAAAACTAATTTATATACATTTATGGGATTTGTTAGTCCAATGAGAATCAAACTGATTCCAAAAAAACATATTATTAGAAAAGGATAATATCTTAGATCCCAATTTTGTTTTTTTCCAATAACTCCATACAGTAAAAAAGCTATCAATATGCAATAAAATAAATACTGCCAACCGTTCCATGCCATTGCAAACAAAAACATGAAAACCCCAGCCAGACTGGCTAAAATAATTTTATTTTTATAAATCTTAGCCCTATTTGATTCTAATAAACTCCAAATTATTAAAAGTGGAAATATAATAATAAACATATCCGTATCAAAAAATCCAGGCATGGTTTTTAAACAATAAAAAATCGAAGAAACTAATAACATTCCGGTTAAAAATCCTCCTAAATCCCCTGCGATTCTTCTCACAAAGAGAAACCCGATTACTCCACATAGGGGACTTAATAGCCCAGGCAAGTAAAAGCATATTTCATAAAAAGAAACACTGCTAAAAAAATTAATGATTTTAAAAATCAGAACAGATAACCAAGATAAAAGTGGAGGATAATCTAAAGGAACACCTGAAGGAAAATAGGAATAAGAATCCCAAACAACACCATTAATTACTTTATCCCCCAGATATCCATTTTTAAGAAAGTTAGATGCCATTCTGTAATTGTAATATGAGTCACTTTCTTGAAAATATTGCATTCCATTTTTATCTTCAAAAAATTCTTTTTGAGATTCAGATAATCCAGCCAAATCTGTAAATTGTAAACGAAGAAAAAGGCCTGTAAAAAAAATTATTATAATTAAAATTAATATGAAAATATTTTTTTTTGCGTTGATATTAACACCGCCTATTTCATTTTCCAGACCATAACTGAATTATTTTTATATAATTGTTTAAAGTTAGATGTTGGCTTTTTAATTAGTACTAGTTGAGTAAAAAGTGATTTTTCAAATTTTTTATCCATTACTACAACTTTTTTCTCATTTAATAAAAACAAAGTACAGAAATTACTTTGATTATCCATATAAATTGTTTTGGTTGTATTGTTCCCAATGAAGATAGCACAATACGGAATTTTCCCATCCCATGTTACTTTCTTTAGATTCATATCCACTAAAACACCATTACTATAATTTCTTATATTACCCGTGTCATTGGTGATTCCAGTAGAATAAGTGTAATTATTACCCTGCCCTTTTTCAAAGTTCCATTCACCAAATTCAAATGTCCAATACCCTTTATACATCATTTCATCGCTTGTAATAACCACAAATGATCTAGATTTTGATGGATGAGTTTCATTTAATATTATTTGAGATGCATTGAATGGAATATTATACTTGTTTATTAATATATATTCAGCATCATCTCGAGAGGCAACTAATATGTCCTCCATTATTTTTACTGTTAGAGAAGTATTTTTAGTAAAATTATTCAAGGTTAAATACGATTCATCCCCACTTGTTGCAAGCATTCTAAAAATACCCTTGGCAAGTGTTTTATTACTTGTTGAAAAAGCTTTATATATCCAAAAAGTACGGGGAGTATTTTGAGAACCACCATCAACTGAAACAGGCCTATTTGAAAATTCTGAAAAGAAATGACCATAGCTCCAGTATGTAAAAATGACAGTATCATTATTAGTGTGGGATTTAATCCAAAAAGAAGCATTTACCAAATCATCATTAACCCCAGGATAAAATATAGTATAACTATCAACCGTATTGACTATAGGAGGTATGCAAATAGTTAGGAGTAATATAACTATCATTAAACTAGATATTTTTTGACGATGATCTTTGAAAGATGCATTTTTAATATAGCCTATGACAACACCAAACATAACTCCTGAAAATATTGCAAGAGGAGGTATAACTAACATTGCAAATCTAATACTTGTGGAATATGCGAACAAAGCAATACTCATCCAAACAAAAATCAAAATAAATAAAAACCAGTTGAAATCAGGCAGATACTTTTTTCTCATGTCTCTGCGGAGCATTACACTGGCAATGACAAAAATCCCAAATATACCCAGACCTAAATTAACCGGTCCTGCCCCAGATATAAATTCATTGAATGTGGGTTTACGTAGTTCACCAACAGATGCATAAATATTGGGCCATTGCCCATAATCAGAACTCTGCAATAAATGCACCATGCTCAACGGATAGTCAATTGCAGACATTATAGTATCCAATCCACTTATCAAGTAAACTAAAATAATTGAAATGGCTAAAAATGATATAAATATCATGAAAAAGTTTTTAACAGGAATTTTTTTTATTTTGCAAAGCATAGAATAAATAAATCCTGCCCCTAGCATTATATACAATAGATATGACCACCCGGTCCAGGCCAAAGCAAAGAATGTTAGAGAAACCGAAGCCATGGCTGTGTAAAAGTAAATATAATTCTTTTTTGAGGAATCTATTGCCTCTAAAAAGAAGTAAACCGTTAAAAGAGGGAGCAAAATATTAAACATATCTGTATCAAAGAACCCTGGAACAGTGCGCATGAAATAAACAGGCGCCGTGACCAGTAAAATCCCAGTTGAAAAGCCTGCTACATCACCTACATATTTACGTACTAATAAATAACCCGCAATGCCAGCTAGAGGACTAATTAATGCTGGCAACCAGAAACAGGACTCCAATAGGGAGATGTTCGCAAATATATTAACAATCCAGTTAAATATTATGGCCACCCAGACAATCAATGGAGGATAGATAGCCGCCCTGCCTGGTGGAAAATAGGAATAAGAATCCCAACTCTGATTATATTTAATGCTATCTCCCAAATGCCCATTTTTAAGATAATTTTCAGTAATCCGATAATGATAATAAGAATCAAGTTCATACATATAAGGTAACCCATGAGAATCCAGATAAAACTCCTTATTTTCTTTAATTGCGGGTAAATTTATAGATTCCGCACGGAGAACAAATCCTATGGTGAATATAAAAAGAGATAAGATTACAATAACTAATATTTGATTTTTATCCATCAAAAACACCTATTTTTTAGCATATATAGTAAGATTGGTACCTGTTAAAAAAAGTATTCTTTGATTAGATGTATCTTCAAAAAATGCAACCTTTTCATAACTACTTAAATTCATTTGACTTGTATCTCCCCACACTAAAAAATAATCAATATTGTTTTTTAATAAATACTGATTCACATCCGTACCTGGTTGTACCCCATAATACCGAGAATTTAAATAAAAAGACAGGTAATGGGTAGTTCGCCAACAATCATTAGAAGCAAGGTTCCCCTGAATTGAATATTCATCATTAATAATCTGAGATAAATCATGAAGGTCTTTATTTAATTCTTGCTTTTCTAAATTGGAATTTATGCTTATCACTGGACCTATACAAAATGAAAAAATAAGAATAATTATTAATAGTGGTTTTAATCTTTTAAAATCAAACTTAAAAGAATATTTTTCCAGATTATTTAATAAATATACTCCTAAAAGAGCCAATAAAATATAAACCATTGCAAAATATCTCAGGAGGATTAAAAATAGCAAATACCCTGAAACATAGATTAAGATTGTTAAAAGAGTAGTTATAACTATTCTGTCCTTTTTTTTATAAGCCACTATTATAGCCCATAGAATAATTAATATAGAAAAAACCGAAATCCACAATAAAATTTTCCCAAGCTCGATTAAATTGTTATAAATTAATCCTAATTGGAATTTGAAGTCTTCTAACGAATTAAAAGGACTCCACGATTTAGTAATCAGTGCCGAAGTATCTTCAAGAATACTATATGAATCATTATGAGGTGGTTCAAATAGTCCCAGGTGATCCATAGGATGTCCTGTTGCATTAGGACCTATTAAATATTGGTTTAAATAAGCCCCTCCATTAGAGCCAATAGTTAATTTATCATTTTCTTCACTTATTACTAAAATCCAGGCCCCGCTGATTATAAAAAATACTATTAATCCATATAAAAAATTTTTTGCAATATTTTTTTTATTCTTTTTAAAATTAAGTATATTGACTGCTGTGAAATGTACTAAAAAGAAAGGAAAAGCATATACCTTAGCCAAATAGGCTAATCCGCCCAAAAATCCCGCCATTAGCCCATTTTTGCTTTGAGGATATTTTTCATCGAAAATGAAATATAAATAAAAAATTAATATGGTAGCAACTAAAATATCAGGATTAGTGACTTGAAGAGAAAACTGCAAGACCATCGGAATCATAACCATAGTAAAAATAGTTTTATAAGATTCTCCTAACTCAAAACGAGAGCTAAGTAAATAAATCCCCCATATGGTAAAACAACCTATGAATAAACAAGCTATTTTAGTAAATAGAATTTTTTCAAAATTGCTTTTGGCAAATAATAAAAAAGGAATTAAAATCCACGATAAAAATGGCACCCACGTAGAACTAATAACATGATCCCAGTTACCTTGAATATATCGATTAGCAATTGTTATATAAACAATTCCATCATCATTAATTTGGTATTGATAATAATATAATAATAATGCTCCAGCAATTAAATACATTATAATTATAAATATTATTGATTTATTTTTATCTAAAAACTCCCGATACATCCCCATTACCCTGAAAAATTATCATATCAAAATAATAAATCATATTAAAATAAGATTAATTGAAACCTTATTTAAATTTAATGAATTTAAAAAAAATCATTATCTAAATGCATTTCTAATCTTTTTAAGTAAGTGCCCCATGCGGTCTATTTCACCTTTTCTTATGCGGGTAGATGAAATAGGAACTCCATCTTCTGCAGATACCATTTCAATTACAACAATATCTATGGGTCGGAGATTATTTTTTTTACGAATCTCATTTATTTCAATAGCAGTAGGTTCAGTTTCTTTACTTACCACAATAGCATCGAAATCATTTTCATGAATGGTAGGGCCATAGGGATCATCTAATCTTACAACATGAGATTTTTGAGGATATCTCAATAAGAAATCTCTTAAATTAGACATACGAGTATCACAAGGATCAATGTCTCCTTTTTGACCTCCAAAAGCATCAGAGGTTACTCCAATTACTATTTCTTCACCTACCTTAAACGCTTCATCGAGTAAAGAACTGTGACCCTTATGAAATTTATCAAAAGTACCGCCCACCGCAACTTTATTATAAATTCTTTTATTAGTATTTTCCATATTAAAACCTGTAATATTAGGGCCTATTTGTATTAATTAATAGATTCCCAGATGATAATAATCTCCAATTCAATCATAGAATCAAATTATTGATAGCATTATACTATTCATACACCCAGTATAATATGTTTTATGAATAATATTGTAGATTATATCGATATGTTGATTATAAGATAAACCCAATTATAGAATATGCTGCAAGAGCACAATGTGATAATAAAAAATCATCGGCAAGTTGATATTAGATTTGCATCCTGTTATCCTAATTTATACCGTACAGCAATGTCTTCTCTAGGTTTTCATATCCTATATGATTTTCTAAATTCAAGAGAAGATGTGTGGTGTGAGCGGGTTATTTATCCATTTGCTACTAGTTTTGAATCATCTAACCATTTGAAAAATTTTGATTTAGTGAGTTTTTCACTGCAATATGAGCAGGATTATTTTAATGTTCTTGAAATGTTAAAAAAAGGAAATATTCCCCTTAGAAAATCAGATCGTGGAGATAATGATCCCCTGGTAATTGCAGGAGGCCCCTGTGCTACGGCAAATCCCCTCCCAATGTCCCCATTTGTAGATCTTTTTATTGTTGGTGAAGCAGAAGTAATCCTAAATGAATTTATAAACATTTATAAAGAATTGGATAATCCCCGAAAGGAGATTGATGCCTTTTTAGATGTAGAAGGGATTTATATTCCAGATAACTATGTTAAAAGGGCTATAGTTCCTGATATGGATTACGCTTGTCATCCTGTTTTTCAGGTTATTCCTGAGACTGATGATAAAGAATTTATTCCTGTTTTTGGGTCATCAATTTTACTTGGTATTTCTAGGGGGTGTTCTAGAGGATGCCGATTCTGTATGGCAGGATATTTATACCGTCCCCGGCGAGAAACTTCCTTGAAAAAACTTTTTGAAATTGCTGAGGCAAGCAGGGATGTTACCAAACTCAATAAAGTGGCACTGATTGGTGCTGCTGTTTCAGATTATTCTAAAATTGATGAACTTTGCTATGGCCTTATGGAGAGAGGTTTTAATCTAACAACCCCTTCACTTAGAATAGAATCTCTTTCTGCAGACACATTATCTGCTTTGCAAGAGAGCGGACTGAAAACGATTACTTTAGCTCCAGAATCAACATGTACTATCCGGAAAAGAATGAACAAACCTATTTATGATGAGCAAACTTTTGAAGTAACAAAGCTAGCTTTAGATAGGGGGATGAATGTGAAGTTATATTTTTTATTAGGAACTCCTCATGAAACTAAAGAAGATCTTCTTGAGCTATCCCATCTAATGACAGATATTCAAAAGCTGTCTAATCGGAAAAATTCTGTGCGATTCAGTGTTAATCCCCTTATTCCTAAACCACATACTCCCCTGCAGTGGGAAGGATTTGATTTGAGTTTATTAAAATCAAAAATTAAATATTTGAAATCTCAACTTGGCAAGTACCCGTTAAAAATCGACAGCCCCCGCACAGGGTTGATACAATATGTGTTATCAACTTGTGGATCGGAGATAGGGGATTTAATTGAAAAGTCCATGCAAAATAATCTTCCATTGTCAGAATGGAAAAAATTTGCTTCGCCAAAAGATTTAGAATCGAATCTTCCTTGGGAAAATATTGATGTGGGGCTAAGAGATGATTTTTTAAAAGAAGAATATTTGAAAATGGTTTCAGGAAAAATAACTCCATGGTGTGAGGAATCCCGGTGTTATAACTGTGGTTCTTGTGAATAGGATATTAATGAATTAATATTTAATTAAAACTATTCCTTGTAATTCAGAATACTATAAAAATAAGAGGAATATAATTATACTCCACTTTAATATGATGATGGGTTATACATTGAATGGTTTTTAATAATCAGTCTCAGTTAAGTCCATTATGAAGGTGAATATATGATAAATCCAGCTAACCGAGTGAAATCCGTTGAAATGTCTCAGATAAGGAAAATGTTCGAAATTGCCAGCCCCACAGCCATAAGTTTAGGCCTTGGTGAACCCGATTTTGATACACCAATACATATCCGGCAGGCCGTGGTTGATGCATTGGAGGAAGGATTTACTCATTACACCTCAAATAAAGGTATCCCCGAATTAAGGGAAGCAATTTCCAACAAACTAGCATCTGAAAATAAAGTAAAATCAGATCCAGAATCAATATTAGTTACGGTAGGGGCTAGTGAAGCATTATATATGTCAACTCAAGCATTTGTAAACCCTGGCGACGAGGTACTTATACCAGACCCTGGTTTTTTATCTTATGCTGCTTGTGTGAAACTTTCAGAGGGAATTCCAGTACCCATTCCCTTGAAAAAGGAAAATGATTTGCGTATGACTATTGAGGATGTAGAAGACCTAATCAATCCCCATACTAAAGCCATTATATTGAATTCACCCTGCAATCCTACTGGAAGTGTTATGAAAAAGAAAGATATTAAGGGAATCGCTAAGTTGGCAGATGATAATGATATGTTAATCATATCTGATGAAATCTATGAAAAAATAATATACTCAGATAAAGGCCAAAACAAAGTAAAACATTACAGTCCAGGACAATTCAGTGAAAATGCTATCACCATTAATGGTTTTTCCAAGACTTATGCTATGACTGGTTTTCGGATTGCATATATTGCCGCTTGTGAACACTTGAGTGAAGAACTATTAAAAGTACACCAATACAACACCGCTTGTGCTAGTTCAATTTCACAGAAAGCTGCTTTAACTGCCATAAAAGGACCTCAAAAGTGTGTAGATGAAATGTTAGCCGAATTTAAAAGGAGAAGAAACCTCATAGTTTCCAGATTAAATGATATGGGCTGGGAATGTAAATCACCCCAGGGAGCATTTTATGTATTCCTCGATGTAAGAGATTCACAGGAATTTGTGAAACAAGCGCTTAATAATGACGTAGTTGTAGTCTCAGGAGCAGGATTTGGTAAAACAAGCACCAATTATGTGCGCATGTCTTATGCAACATCTTATGAAAATATTGAAACTGCAATGGAACGTCTAGAGAATGTAAAATTCTAAAATAAAATATTTTAAATTATTTATGAGAATATAAAACTATAATTCTCATTTTTTTTATTGCTATTATTTATATCGGAATCACCAAATATTTACTCCGAGGGGTGAAATTGGATAATTTTGATTTAATAGATATTGAAAAAATATCTGGACTATCTGAGTCAGAAGCTGTAGCTAGACTGGAAAAATATGGCTATAATGAGTTACCGTCAACAGAAAAAAGAGGGTTTCTTGATCTGATGATAGATGTGATTAAAGAGCCTATGTTTTTACTTCTTATTACTTGCGGATCTATTTATTTTATTTTAGGAGACCTTCAAGAAGGTCTAATGTTAATGGGTTTTGTAGTAGGGATAATAGCCATCACATTTTACCAAGAGAGAAAAACTGAGAACACCTTAGAAGCATTACGAGACCTCTCCAGTCCCAGAGCGCAGGTAATTCGTGATGGGCAAAGAAAAAGGATTGCTGGGCGAGAAGTGGTTCAAGGCGATATTTTAATTTTAGAAGAAGGTGATCGGGTGCCTGCCGATGCAGTTGTTTTAAGCTGTACTAACCTGATGGTGAATGAATCACTCTTAACTGGCGAATCAGTACCGGTACGTAAAATATCCTGCGGAGGAGTTATAGAGATGGATAAACCAGGAGGGGATGGGATCCCTTCAGTATACTCTGGAACTATGATAGTACAGGGACAGGGACTAGCTCAAGCCATAAATACTGGTTTGTATAGCGAAATGGGGAAAATCGGTAAGACTTTGAAAGTCCTTAAAACAGAAGATACACCTTTACAAAAAGAAAGCAGGGCCCTGGTAATGAATATGGCCATTATTGGTATTTTTTTATGTTTACTGGTGATAATAGCATATGGAATAACGCGTTTTAATTGGATAAATGGATTTTTAGCAGGTATAACTCTGGCTATGGCCATTTTACCTGAAGAGATTCCAGTAGTATTAACTATTTTTTTAGCATTAGGTGCATGGCGAATATCACAAGAAAGAGTACTTACCCGACGTTCTCATGCAATTCAAGCTATAGGTTCTTGTACAGTACTTTGTGTTGATAAAACTGGCACTTTAACTATTAATGATATGATTGTAAGTAAAATTTTTGCTCACGAACAATTTTGTGATATAAAACCCCATTCCAACAGTCTGCCTGAAAATTTTCACGAATTAGTGGAATTTAGTATACTTGCCAGTCAAAGGGATCCTTTTGATCCCATGGAAAAATCTATTAAAAAATTAGGTTCTGATACACTTTCCAATACCGAGCATTTACACGATGACTGGTCCATCATACGAGAGTACCCATTATCAACCAGGTTACTGGCCATGTCCCATGTTTGGAATTCTCCTGATAAAAAAAAATTTATTATTGCAGCTAAAGGTGCGCCTGAAGCTATTTTTGATCTTTGCCATTTTAATGAGAAGCAAATAGCAAATATGGATAAAAATGTCGCATTAATGGCAGGTGAAGGTTTAAGAGTTTTAGCAGTAGCCAAAGCATCATTTACAGAAAAAAGATTGCCCGGCGAACAGCACGATTTTGTTTTTAAGTTTTTAGGGTTGGTTGGATTTTTAGATCCTGTGCGCCCCAACGTTAAAAAAGCGGTTCAACAATGTTATGATGCTGGAATTCAAGTAGTTATGATTACCGGAGATTACATTGGTACTGCTAAAAACATAGCACGTAAAATAGGACTTGATGAAAAATCAAAAGAAATTACAGGTATAGAATTAAATGAAATGACTGATGAAGAATTAAAAAAAGAAATTAAGGAAATAAATATTTTTGCCAGAGTAGTTCCTGAACAAAAACTGAGGATTGTTGAAGCTTTTAAATCGCATGGAGAAGTAGTTGCTATGACTGGTGATGGGGTTAACGACGCTCCTGCCCTTAAATCCGCGCAAATTGGAATAAGTATGGGTGGTAGGGGTACTGATGTAGCCAGGGAAGCATCTTCTCTAGTGCTCTTAGATGATGATTTTTTCTCTATTGTTTCTGCAGTTAAAATGGGTCGTAGAATTTTTGATAATATAAAAAAAGCCACAGCTTATATTTTCGCGGTGCACATCCCCATTGTTGGAATGTCCCTTCTTCCAGTTTTGTTTCAGTGGCCACTTGTTCTCTTCCCAGTACATATTGTATTTTTAGAGTTAATAATTGACCCTGCTTGTTCTATAGTCTTTGAAGCCGAAAAATCAGAAGCAAATATTATGAATCGCCCGCCTAAAAGCCTGAAAGAACCAATTTTTCAAAGAGAAATGATGGGGCTCAGCATATTACAGGGCATTAGTGTATTGATAATTGTTCTCCTTGTTTATCTTATATCCCTCGCTTTAAAGCAGGAGGAAAATGTGGCTCGTGCAATGACTTTCACCACACTCATCATAGCCAATTTATCATTAATTCTTACAAATCTTTCATGGTCTAAAACAATAATTGAAAATATCCGTTCACCCAACCCTGCACTATGGTGGGTTATTGGCGGTGCTTTAGCATTCTTATTAGTAGTTCTCTACATACCATACCTGCAAAAATTATTCAGTTTCGGAAATTTGCAGGTTAACGATATTATTATCTGTTTTTTATCTGGAATCATCAGCATATTATGGTTTGAGGTGCTAAAAAAGTTTAAAAAATTTAATTAATAAAATTATTGAAAATAGATCAGATGAGGTTACTTAATGCATCATATAAAAAAATATATCCTGAAAATGTGTAAAAAAATGAGGATTCCATTAGTAGGGTTTGCAGGTGCAGATAGGTGGGAAAATCCCCCTCTTAATCTCCCGAATAATTTTAAAAATTGGATACCTACTGAATTTTGGCCTCGGAGCATATATCCTGAAACTGAAACAGTTATAGTCATAGGACTGCCAGTTCAACTACCAATAGTAGAAACTGCTCCTTCAATTTTTTATCATGAGCTTTATAAAACTGTAAATTCTCTTTTAGATTTAAAAGCATATGAATTATCAGAAATATTAAATCAAAAAGGTTTTGCCTCGATTTACATTCCACGTGATGGATACGGCGACATTGATATCCTTCTCAAAAACCCATTAACTTTCTTTTCCCATAGACATGCTGCTTACCTCTCAGGGCTTGGATCTTTTGGGCAGAATAATGTGATTTTGACACCAGAATATGGCCCTCGGGTAAGATTCACTTCTATCTTTACTTCCGCAGTAATAGAATCTGACCCTATTCATGGAGATGATCTCTGTACTCGGTGCTTGCGTTGTATTGATGAGTGTCCTGTAAATGCCATACCACCGCTTCCATCTTCAGATAAAAATGTTTTTCCTGAAATTATTGACAAAATAAGTTGTGCTAAAAGAAGTAAAAGTCTGAGAGAAAAATACACCAGCCCCTGTGGTATTTGTATCAAAGTTTGTCCCATTGGAAAAGATAGAAAATTGTTTTCAAGAGAAAATATGGATATTTACAATTCCAGTGAACGTTTTAAAAAATATAAAAATGCTTGGAATCATGTGAAGTCTTATGGAGGGCATGAATAAAGGTGTAAGGATTATTGCTAGAATTAACTAATTTAATGATAGACTTTTTTTATAAATAGGAATGGATTCATTCTAAAAATAGGTTTTTAAATAATGTTTAAACATATTACTAGGTGTTAATAATAATTATATGAAAAAATTGTACAGGTATGTCAAAAATGCAAGAAAACACAGGGAATCAATACAAATTTGCCCAAAGAATGTCAAATACTCCTCGTTCTTTTGTTCGTGAAATTTTAAAGGTTACAGAAAACCCAGAAATAATATCTTTTGCAGGAGGGCTTCCTAATCCTCAGAGTTTCCCTGTGGGCCCTATATCTACTTCAGTTAGTGAAGTTTTAGAAGAAAGTGGTTCAGAAGCATTGCAGTACAGTACCACGGAAGGTTATACTCCTTTAAGAAAATACATTGCAGAAAGATATTCTTCACAGGGATTAAATGTAAATGAAGATGAGATTTTGATTACAAATGGTTCTCAGCAGTGCCTTGATTTGGTAGGTAAGGTATTTCTGGATAAAGGCGATACGGTTCTTTTAGAAAAACCCACTTATTTGGCGGCTATACAGGCATTTAGTTTATATGAAGTGCAATTTAAGTCCGTGCGCTTATTAGAAGATGGGGTAGATATAGATGAAATGGAAAATATGCTTTCCACCGAAAATATTAAACTATTTTATGCTGTCACCAATTTTCAAAATCCAACTGGTATTACTTATTCAAATAATAAAAGAAAAAAACTGGCAAAGCTTATGAGAGATTATGATACCATCCTAATCGAGGATAATCCTTATGGAGAAATACGTTTTATGGGAAGTAGTATTCCTCCTGTAAAATCCTATCTGGATGAAGGGATATTATTTGGTTCTTTTTCAAAGATAGTTTCACCAGGTATGCGTTTAGGGTGGATAGTGGCCCGAGAAAAAGTGATGGAAAAATTGATAATCGCCAAACAGGCTTCAGATTTACATTCTAATTATTTTACTCAAAGAATAGTTTATCAGTACTTGAATACAAATCCAGTGGATGAGCATATACAGAAAATAAGAAACCTTTACAAAAAACAACGAAATCTTATGATAAAAATGATTGAAGAACATTTTCCACCGCAAGTTAAATACACTCAACCCGAGGGAGGAATGTTTTTATGGGTAACTTTACCAGAAGGAACCTCATCATTGGAACTATTTGACCGCGCCATTGAAGAAAATGTAGCATTTGTTCCAGGGCAGGCTTTTTTTGCAGAAGGAAATGGTGAAAATACAATGCGATTGAATTTCACTAATTCTGATGATAAAGGTATTGAAGAAGGCATTAAAAGGCTGGGAAATGTTATTAAAGAACGATTATCTCAAAATTAATTTTCATATTTTTATTATTTCTAATCAGATAATTGTAAATTTAAAAAAAAAAGTTAATTAAATTATTCTATAGTTTCAGCTTTATTCTCTGATAGTTTATAAGCAACTAACAGAATAATCAGGATTATGGGCATGATAATGTCCATATATAGTGGTGCTCCAACATTACCCGGTGCATAGTTTTGAAAGTTAATCATGTCCATGATGTGACCATAGGCTGCACCCCAGAAGAATACAGTGTAACCTATAATAGTTGCAGTCCAAAAGTTATCTCTAAATTTCCAGGATAAAATACCCAATACACCAAAGCTTAAGTTTGCACATGCTACTTCAAACTGAAAGGGGCTTCCAGCAGGCCATCCTATGTAAGCTGCAATTTGTGCTGCCATAAATGTATGTCCCAAAAAAGTCCATATTGAACCTATTCCTACCATCACAACCAGAAAGGATAAAAGAAAAATTTCAATTATTTTATTTGTATTTAGTGATTTTTTATTTTTCACAAGTAGTAAAATTACAAGTAGTGCCGTTATTGTGGGCCAGATATATAGCATATTCACAGCAATTCCTCCAAAATATTATTCCTTAAAGATATTTAGTTATTGCCACTATATAATTATAGGTTTTGTTTAGATCATGTCAATAAAACTAGCCATATTCCATTTAAATAATAGTTTTCATTCACTCTAAGATTAATTATAAATAAATTTGTTCCATATTCATATCATCTAAATTTAAAACCTAAAATCAAAAATAAGAAGGTGGTTAATTGGCAACACAGTATATTTGTTCTCTTTTAACAGTAAAAGACATAAATAAATCAAAAAAATTCTATAAAAATGTTTTAAATCAAGAAATAGAATTAGATCATGGCGAAAACGTTTCGTTTAGTGGAGGTTTTGCGATTCATGATAGAGATCACTTCAAAAACTTAATTAATAAACCCATAAGTGGTCCTCAGAATAATATAGAATTATATTTTGAATCAGAGGATATGGAAAGCATACAAAGTAAATTAAAATTAATTGGCGTTTCATTTTTACATGAAATATTTGAACAACCATGGGGGCAGCGCGTAATGCGTTTTTATGACCCAGATAATTATATTATCGAAATAGGAGAACCCATAGAATTTACAATAGTGAGATTTTTTAAAGATGGATTGAGTGCAGAACAAATAGTTCAGCGAACTTCTATGCCCCTAAATATTGTTAAAACAGTTATTAAATCCCTGAATTAATTGAATTGTGAAAATAGAGCAAATATTAAGTAAAATATATTCTAAGCGCCGGGGACGGGATTTGAACCCGCGAGATCCTAAGGATCATGGGATTAGCAGTCCCACGCCGTACCAGACTGGGCCACCCCGGCATACGATTATTATTTTTATTTTTATTCATTAGAAAAAAGGGTAATTTAGACTTTTAGATGTAATCAGTTATAAATGTTTCTTTTGAAAACATATTAATTAAAATATTGATTATTAAATGGGCGTGTTCAAGAGTGGACAACCCTTCCGATTATCAGTGATCCAAAAATCCAACTCCACCCCGTTGCTCCACAAGCATCAGTTGTTCTAAGTAGAGCTGCTCCTTTCCAGGCCTGACCCGTTCCCTAGATTAAAATAGTTTACTCTAACCCTCCAGTTAGAGCCCTATCGCCACCAATCCTGCGGGACGAGGTTTCTACATTGAATTAATGGGCTGACAATTAGTTAAATTGCCGCCTCTTGAACTTCAACTGCGCCATATAGGGGATATGCGCTGATAGAGGACCCCTACCCCTCCAGTCTAGCCCAAATTATATTAATCAAAGTACTATTTTAAGGTTACTATTTCACCAATTTATTGAAGATTATATCCTGGGAAATATAATTACATATAAATGTTTTTATCAACTAAATAAGTATATGGAGTGGCTGATAATAATAAGCGTACTCACCAGCATTTATATGGCGTTTAATATTGCGGCCAATGACATTGGAAACTCCATGGGAACTGCAGTAGGTAGTGGCTCACTCAAAATGAAAAGGGCATTACTAATAGGAGCCGTATTTGTATTTGTAGGTGCTCTGTTTCTTGGCGGAAATGTAATAAAAACCATAAGCGAAGGAATAATTCCCGCAGGATCTTTTACGAGTACAGGGGCCTTTGTTGTTACTATTTCTGCAGGAATATGGATTACCATTACTTTGATTAAAAAAATCCCCATATCTGGATCCGATGCCATTGTAAGTGCAGTTTTTGGCCTGGGAATAGCTAGTGTTGGTTTGGAACATATGAATTTACCAGTTCTAGGTTTTATAGTATTAAGCTGGATGATTTCACCATTAATCGGATTGTTAATAGGATTTACCATGTATTTTATCCTTAAAAAAGTTTTTATTGATAAAATCAGAAATATTGCTTTTAAAGACCGGTTAGAAAAAGTTTTTTCATATCTTCAAATTATTAGTTCTTCTTTTTCCGCACTAAATGTAGGGGCTTTAGATATTGCAGTTGCAACTGGGGTTCTTTTTGCCATAATAGGAGAAAGTAATGAATGGCTTAATCTCCTAGGTGCTTTTGGTCTTGTTTTAGGAATAATAATTGCAGGAAATAGAGTTACAGAAACTATTGGACGTAGAATAACTGATTTAGTCCCTACTCGTGGATTCTCAGCACAAATGTCTGCTGCAGCTGTGGTTTTTATTTTCATATCATATGGAATGCCCATTTCTCCAACCCAAACACTTGTTGGATCTGTAATTGGAGTGGGATTAGCCAGAGGAACATCCACTATAAAATACGACGCCATTAAACACATTGCTTATACATGGATAATTACTATCCCCGCATGTATTGGCCTTTCAGCAAGCATATACTTATTGATTACAGGGTTATTTTAATATTAGAAGGAAAATTTAAAAAAAGATAATTAAAAATTTAAAAATGAGAAAAATTAGATTTTAAAGGCTTTAATAATATCTCCATCAGAAATTATGCCTTGTACTTCCCCATTATCAACAACTACTAACTGGTTTATAATTCCACCTTCAGAACCATGTTCGTGCATTTTATTTATAGCCTGATTTAAATCGTCATCGGGCTTTACACATGCTACATTCTTAACCATAACATTTTTTACAATGGTTCCCAACTCATAGTTGTCCAGAATAAGGTTATGTCCTAAATCAGATGCAGTGACTATACCAATTAATTTTTCATTATCAATTACAGGTAAAGCACTAACTTTATGTTTCATTAACTTTTCAAAAGCAAATACCACATCTTCTTCAGGAAGTACGGATATCACATTTTTAGTCATTATTTCCTTAACTTTTCGATTTTTCAGCACCTTTTTTGCCCCCATTAGTTTTTGTTAGGGATTTTATTATAGAATCAATGGTAGTAACCACGTCTATATTTTCTATAACCGGAACATTATTTTTCTTGGCTTGACTCTCAAAATATTTATGAGTTCTCCGGATAGCCCAAAAATAACTCATATACCTTTTAAGTGGCCTTCTAGCCCACATTTGCCTGCATCTAGAATAAAACCTTCCTTTATGAACATTTTCATCAGAAACAGTTAAGACAAACATGGCCACATTTTCTTTATTTACCAGGTCTTCCCTTATAAACCCTGGAACAATATGGACTCCTTCAATAACTATACTAATCCCTTCTTTTAATGATCTCTCAATTACTGCTTCAACACCAATACTAACTGAGTCCACATGGTCTCTAAATCCTATAAGTACCTCATCCAGTTCAGGTGGGGGAGGTATCCTTAAAGATCTATAAGCAGTGTAACTTGATTCGTAGATAGAGGGCAATAGTTCTTTAGAAACTATTTTACGCATTACTTCACGAATCATATCCGTACTAATCATATTTCTAATACCCAATCGATTAGCTACTTCAAAAGCAATGGATGATGTACCCACACCAGATGCACCACCAATTAAAATTATTAAAGGCTCTTTACATTTACGGATTTTTCTCCATACAACATATTTTTCAGCTATATCTTTATCATCCGATTTTAACCGTTGACAAACAATTTTAACTAGATCATCTATAGTTATCACAGTAATTTCTTCTTTTTTAAGGTGAGCTTCAATTTGTGACGCGAAAGTATACGCCTTATTTGGATCCATTTCAGCTCTGGTTAAAGATCTGGCCAGAACTCCTTTAGAAAAAGGTTCTGTGTATTTTTTCCCACTTACTTCTCCTTGAACCATAATCATTATCCTCACCTCAAAAAAACAGCCTATACAAATTAAAGTAAGTATAATCTTTTTTATATACTTTTCACAAATCCATATATTATTTTATCCAATCCCCTTCAACTAAAGTAAATTTTTTAAAAAAAATACACATAGTGAATATTTTTTTTTACTTATCTGGAAAACAGAATTAATCTAAATAAATAAATTAAATGAATATTCAAATTTTTTTTTATGTTGAAAGTCATTATAAAGAAATTATTTTGGAATTAACCTCTTTTTTAGTAGGTTCTATTGTAATTAAACAAGCCGCTCCTTTAGAAAATTCTCCAGGATTTATGATTGTAGTTTCACCTATTTTATCAATTCCCGGGGATTCATGAATATGACCACAAATATTTAATGTAGGGTGATGTTTTTCAATTATCTGCCGAACGCTTTTACTTCCCACATGGTCACCTGATGGGAGTAGATCAGTGCAGGTATCGTAGGGAGGGGCATGAGTTAGTAATATTTGTATATCCTGATTTTTAATTTGCAGCATTATATTTTCCAATTCATTATATATTTCTGATTCAGCAAATTCAAGTGGAGTGTTAAATGGAGTTGGATTAGATCCACCAAAACCACAGATACCTACATTTTTTATAGAAACACTTTTCCCATGGGCATTAACTGCTTTTGAGTTTTCCATTTGTTTATGGATTCCCTGTGGATCGCAGTTTCCAGGAATGGCAATTACAGGAATATCATATAGACTTAATTGATTAAGAATATCTTTTGCAAGTTCTGTCGGTCCAAAATGAGTAATATCCCCTGCAATTAAAATTAAATCTATTTTATTGCTATTTAAATAATCATCAAGCGCTTTAGATGTCTTCCCGTGTAAATCACTAATAGCCAATATATTCATAATACCACCTGTGAATTTATTGTAGAAAAAATAGAAAATTTAAAACGTAAATGTTGATGATCAATCTCTAAAAAAAGATCCTATTTCTTTTAGACCAGTTTTAACATTAGCTGCATCACCATAGAGTGCAATTACTTCATCTTCTTCAAATTCTATAATTAGATTTAGTTCTTCTGCAATGTCCTGAACTCTATCCTCAGCAATAGCTTCTTTTAGAGTTACTCTCGCAGCAGAAAATCCCGGCGGGGCACCAACAATGAATCGGGACTTGGTCTCCTTTGAGGCATATATCTCTTCACCTCGAGATGCCCTCATTAATTTATCGACCCATTCTTGATAATAATCATTTCCTAAACTTTCTGCTAATATTAGCAAAGAATCTTGAATAGAATTCAAAAAATCATTTATTCTCTTTAATTCATTCATCATGTCAGGATGGGTGGGATCTTTTTTATAAAAATTGATTGATGTTCTTACTAATCTAATATCCTCATTAATCTTTGTAGGTACATCTATGTTATTTTTTCGAAGATCAGTTAAAAGATTGACTAAGACCAGCCACGTTTGTTCAATTGGGAAACTGCTCATAAATGTCCTTCCAGTATCTTTAGGGAAGTATGATTAATCTTTGCATCTGCATCCTTTAATTCTTCCTTAATTTCATTAATGTTTTCGTAAGAATCTAAAAATAGCACATGATAACTTTCAGTGCCTTTTATATTCAGGATTGCAATCTCATCATCATCATCTATTTCTTTTTTCTCCAAGCGTGCCTTAAAATCTACAAAAGACCCATATTCTTCTGGAAGTTCATTAAATTTAAATATTCCTGCAAGAGTCGCAATAAACAAAAAAACACCTCTAACTATTTTAAAATGATTTGAATTTTTTAATTAATATGTATATGTCATATAAATTATTTATAATTATAGAATTAATGGGTTAAATTAGTAATTAGAAATAATTCTCTTATGCAAATCATAGCATAATTTTATAATGTGAAAATCGAAAAAAAATAATTTAAAAAAAAAAAGATGTTGGAGAATTATTCTCCACCAGTGATTTCGTCTAATTCAGATAATTTGCACTGTGCAACAGCGTCGTCAGTGCAGATTTGGTGAGCGTCTAAAGTTAGTTCTTCACCAGCTAATCCCATAGCTAAACCTAATAGTTGGGCTAAGTGGAATACAGGAATGTTGAATTCTTCGCCGATTTTGTTTTTGATTTCCATTTGACCTACATCAAATTGTAAGTGACAGAATGGACAAACATTTACAATAGCGTCTACACCGGCTGCTTTCATGTTGGTGAGTTTTTCTTTAGTGAAATCTAGAGCAACATCAATGTCTCTGGATCGTACTCCACCACCAGCACCACAGCACATCATTTTGTCTTTGTATGGGACAGATTTTGCACCAGTTGCTTCGACGATTTCGTCTAAGATGGTTGGTTTTTCAGCGTTATCAATTTGAATTTCCTCACTTGGTTTGAGGAAGTGGCAACCATAGTGTACAGCAACATTTAAGTTCAGTGGCTGGTCTACTAATTCAGATAATTTGTCTAAGCCCACATCATTGTAGAGTACTTCAGCAAAGTGCCTTACATTAATATCGCCTTTGAATTCTCTTCCGGTTTCAGCGAGGATTTCATTGATTTTTCCTTTCATTTCCTCGTCTTCTTTTAACATGTGGTTGGTTTCAAATAAAGAGCCAAAACAACCATTACATTCAGTCATAATGTCTGCACCCATGTCTTCAGCAATGGTAATGTTCCGAGCAGCAATAGCAGCCCATGTGGTTTTATCAAAAGAACCAAATACACCAGGAGCAGGACAACATGATGCTCCTTCCATGTCATTGAGGCCAATTTCTAGTTTATCAAATAATATTCGAGTAGCCTTTTCGATACCAGGGTATCGGTTGTTCATGATACATCCTAAGAAGTATGCGATTTCCATTTTATGATCCTCCTAAAAATTGATTATTCTAAATCCTTTGATTCCCAGTTGTATCCAATCAAGGAGTCAAATCCAGTAGATTTTAAGATTGTTTGCACTTCTTCCAGTGCTTCAGGGTAAGTGTGAGTTGTAGGTGGTAATTCGCTTAATCCTACTCTTTTTCTTAGTTCCATAGTGGCATCGTTAATTGGTACACCGTGACCGCTTTCAATAACGAATTTACCAGTCATTTTGTGGGCAGGTGCCATGAAACCAGCTTGAGCAGCTTCGTTACGGGCTAATTTTACAACATCCACAATTTTAATACCTCTTGGGCATCTTTCCTGGCAAGCGTAACAGGTAGTACACATCCATAATGAAGGGTCAGCAATTACATCGTCTTTTAATCCCATGTTAGTTTTTCTGACGATTTGTCTGATCCTGTATGGGGTTCTCCTTCCAGATGGGCAGGACCCAGTACAGGTACCGCATTGGAAACAGTACTCTAAACTGTCACCGCCTGCTGCTTTAATTTTCTCGGAAAACTCTTTGTCTATAGCATCTCTTTTAAGTAAGTTTTCATCTTTTTGCAGTAAAGACATTCTTTCACTCCTTTCGGGTTTTGGTTTTTCTTCTTCAGTTACCACAGGGGTTTTGGATTCTTTTCCCTTTTTAGAAGGTTCTTCAACTTCTTTTGTTTCAGCAGGTTTAACTGCTTCTTTGGTAGATTCTGTTTTTTTTACAGGGGTCTCCTCTTTTTTTGGAGTCGCCTCAGTCGATTTTGGTTTTTTTGAAGTTGGAGTTGAAGATTCAGAGGACTTTTGTTTATTATCCTCTTCAGATTCCTCTTTTTCCCCGGTTAACATACTCTTAAGGCGTTTTAACATTGACATTATTTTCACACCTTGAAACATCACTGGTTAATTAACCTCTGATTCTCTTATTAGATTGTGATTTATATCCATATATAAAGGTTGCTAAAAATTTGAAAAGTGTAACCTTTTAGGTTACAGTATTGAAGGAAATGGAATCAATGCCCCAGGTACATAATTTATTAAAGAAAAATCTAAATTAGTAACGTCTATGTTATACTAAAAAAATTGATTTAATTTATTATTGCAAATTTATGATTAAGATTTTTAAAATACTGAATGGAAAGTGAAATTGTGCAAAATAATAAGCTTGAAATTAAAATCCATGACGGTCCGGCGAGACTAGGACATCACGGAGATATAAAAACTCCTTCAATTTTACCTTTAGAATCACTGAACCTCTGTGAAGATGAACCAATGCCTTTCGATGTGCCCCGAGGTTTAGCGCAATGGTCTGTTGAAAAAACACTGAAAAATGCAGCTAACATTGAAGATAAGTTAGGTGTAATCCAGGGTTCAAAATATGTTGATTTAAGAGTGTACTGTGCTCAGAAATTAGAAAAAATGGGATTTAACACATTAGTACTGGCTAATGCAGATGAATTAATGCGCAGGCCCCGCGAATTAGCCGATATTATTGTACATTTAAGAGAAAACTTGAGTCCCAATACATCTCTAGTGTTTCCTTTTGCAGATGCATCGTTTATACCCGTTTTATGCTATATGGGAGTTGATTTCTTTTCAGATGCTATTTGCGAGTTTTATAGTTATTTAAATATTATAATGACCCCCAGTAACTCTTACAGTCAGGAAAAATATCAAATATATAATCTGGATCAAGTCGAACTTGCAGAATACAATAAAAATACCCTCGATCTGGTGGTAAGAGAAGTTCAAACCAATATCGAAAATGGAACCTTAAGAAATTTGGTGGAAGAACGTTCCTGCTCCTCGCCACAAAACATGTCTCTAGTGAGAATACTGGATAAAGAACATATTAACTATCTAAAAAAATACACTCCCATTCATTAACCCATATTAATTATAAAAAAATGAAAAATTAGTTAATTAGCTAATCAATTTAAGCAACAACATATAATGGAATTTACCTACATTTTCAATTCTTACTTTTTTAAAATTGTATTTCTCAAGTAAATAAACTACATCTTCTGCTTCGACTCTAACTGAAAGAGGAGGCCCCGGTGAATTTTCAATTTTTTTGAAATCAAGGATAGCTAAAATACCTCCCGGTTTAATAATTCGTGTTATTTCATGTATTGATTCTTTTAACTCATTATTTTCTACAAATCCATGAAAAACATTAGCCATTAAACAATAATCAACTTCATTATTAGCTAGAGGTATTCTGGAAGTAATATCTGCGGTAATAGCACTGATATTTTTAACACCCCTACTTTTAATTTCGCCTTTAAGCGAATCAATAGAATCTTCGTATATATCCACTGCATATACATTACCAGATTCTCCAACAAATTTTGAAGCTTCCAATGAAATATGGCCATCTCCACAACCAGCATCTAAAAATATGTCTGACTCTTTAACACCCATTTTAATTAGAACTTCTTCAGCATCAATAAATTCTCTACTTGATTTTCCATGATGAACATGTTTTTTTTCTAAAATAATAATCACCCTCTTTTTTGTCCATTTTTAATTAATTACAATGAGAATGCTGGAAATGAATAATATCCATATTTTTATCACCTTTCAACACTTAAACGAAGTTTAGAAAATAAGAAAACACCAATAGCAAAAAGGATCGCAGTTAAAAAAGCACTCCATGCTAGATCATAGATAATTGCATTGAATCCCTCACCAAAGGTTAGTACAGCACGTAATGCGTCTAAAATATGAGTCCAGGGTAAAATGTCATATATTTCAAAAGATCTACCCATGAATTCACCAATTACAACTTGTGGAAGTTGGAAAAAAGCCCCAACCATAAAACTAGTTGGTACTGAAATCAATATTCCTAAATTAGATGCTTGCTGATCATTTTTTGCAAATGACGCTATAATCATACCTAGAGCAATAGATCCAATACCCCCAATGACTCCTATAAACATAGCAAGTAATATTGAATTTATGCCACCTTGCCAGTTAAAACCCATCATTAAAGCTGCTAAAAGAAGAATTAAAACTTGTACTGCGGCTACTGCAGACCAAGGAATAAGTGCACCGAATAACATGTCAAATGATCTCATTTTAGAAAGCTTTAATCTTGCTAAAGTCCCCTTTTCAACTTCACGAGTTAAGTTTGCACCTACAGTAGTAGATAAAAGCAGAATAGCGAATACCATCATCCCCGGAGCTAAAAAGTCAAATTGCGAAAAAGCCTCTGTTCCAGGAACTGATTCCACATCCCCTTCAAACAGCTTTATAGAAGCAACGCCCCTACCTCCAGAGGATTGATTTTGGATATTAATTACTAATTCATCCTGATAACGTTCTAATATCCCTACAAGCATGGCCTGAGATATTCCAAACCCAATACTTGATGTATCTCCACGGATAGCAATTTTTAAAGTATCATTATCTGCTGAATAAACATCCCCTACCATTTGAGCGCGTATAGAATCCTCCATAATGTCCGCAATGGATTGGGAAAAGTTTTGAGGTATGATAATAATAGCATCAACTTCCTTACGCTGTATCATTTCATAGGCAGATGATTCAGTAGTTTTGGTCACATTAAATAATTTAACATCACTATCCTCATACTCCGAATCAGTTAATATTTCTGTGAGATTATCACCAAAATTAACCTTTTCATCGCTTAAAGGCATTTCGGAACCATTGTCTAGATTTACAACTGCTATATCACGCGGTTCGTTGCTTTTGCCCATGTCACCAAAGGCAAAACCAAAAATAATCATAAAAAACAATGGAAAAAGTAGTATCATGAAAAGGCCTCTGCGGTCCCGGACAAGCTCTTTAAAATCCTTGATAGCTATACTAATAAATTTCATTTAAGTCACCCATAATAATAAAAATTCTTTATTCTCTTAAACTGGTTCCAGTTAATTCAATGAAAACATCTTCTAATGTGTTTGGTCTGAGAGATAAATCTGCTACCCTAACATCTAATTCCTGCAGAATTTCCATCACCTTTGGGAGTTTACTTACTGCATTTAAGGCCCTTACATTAATCATACCATCAACTTCAACAGCAGAATCTATGAAATCCAGACTCTTAAGTTTGTTAACTGCTTGTGAAATTTTATCAGGGTCAGATAAATGTATATCCACCACATCCCCTTCACCTATTTCTCTTTTAAGATTTTCAGGCGTGTCCAATCTAAGCAGTTTTCCATGATCAATAATAGCGATTCTATCCGAAAGGCGATCAGCTTCATCCATAAGATGAGTAGTTAGAATTACAGTTTTCCCTTCATCATCCCTGAGAGATCTGATAAAATTCCACAAAACTCTTCTTGATTGGGGATCCAAACCTTCAGATGGTTCATCTAAAACAACAATTTCCGGAGAATGAATTAAAGCCATAGCAAGGTTCAATCTACGTTTCATACCTCCAGACAAATTAGAAACTAAAGTATCCGCCTTATCATTTAACATGAGGTCATTTAATAACTGTTTAACCCTTTCTTTTAAGATAGGATTAGGAACCTCGTACATTTCCCCCATGAATTTTAAACTCTCCTTACAAGTTAAACTTTCCCATAAAACAATTTCCTGTGGACATATCCCAATTTTAATCTTATCAACATGGTTAATGTCTTCGCCATCAATGATAATCTGACCTTCTGTTGGGTGAAGTAGTCCTACTATCATACTAATAGAAGTTGTTTTTCCGGCCCCATTAGGCCCTAAAAAACCAAAAACTTCGCCTTTTTTTATTTTCAAATTTAAACCATCGACAGCCGTAAACCCATCAAAACTTTTACGAATGTTTTTTGCTTCAATAACATAAGTATCCATATTATTCCCCTTGAAAGTGAAATATAAAACTATTTTGAAATATGATTTTTCTTATTTTTTAATATAATTAGTAAGTACTTGAACTTTTAATTACATAATGATTATTATAATGTATTATATCGTGATAAAAATGATCGAAAAAATAGAAGTTAGCATGACAAACCAAAATGTGCACAACTTTAAAAGAGGAGAATTTGGGGTAGAAGGCATTGATGTCAATGAAAAAAGTGGTTTTATTGAAATTAAATATTTCTCAAAAGAAGTTGGAACCAGATATGTGATTCTACCTTTAAATAATGTTGAAAAATGTGACTATATTGTCAAAGAAGACAAAAATGAACAGAAAAAATAAACTATACATAACATTGCTTTCTTACTTATAGCCCTTTGGAAAAAAATAGTTTAATTTAATTATCATCCAATATCTCTTCTGGAGCCCCAGCCATAGCAACCAAGTATTCTGCCTCCATAAAGTGCATTTTTGAGGGTATTATAAGACAATGCAGCGGGCCCCCAAAATCCTCATTTAAAAGATTATTGATTTTATCAGCTCTTATTCGCGGTTTATCTGATCCTGCTCTGGCAATTACAATGGCCAGAGAATCCCCAGTAATAACACTTTCATTACGATCAGATTCAACTTTTAATAAGTATTCTAAACCTTCATTAGCCGACATATACCTATCTTCATGAGCACGTATATCCAGTAAAACTAGGGTATGAGCATCATATTCCTGATTAGTCTTTATAGCAAGATAGGGCGAATGAGGAAAATAATTTTCTTCAGAAAAAGGTATTGTAGTTACTTTTCCAAACTTATAGGCCTGAAGTCCGGAGATTCCAGGCGCTGCTGAAAGAATAGAAGATGAATGGATGACCATGGTTTCAATACCTCTTTTTTTAGCATCCATCATCATATCGGTGTGAGTAGTTGCAATAAGTGCATCACCTGCAACTAAAAAAGCAACATCCATAGTTTCTGCGTCATTTAAAGGAACTGTTTCTTCCTCCACCTGTTCTCTACTTAAAATCTCAACTTTCCGCCCCAACAATTCTTCAAACGCAGAAATGGTTGTCCCAAATAATCCCGCTGTGTAAAATTCAGCGTAAACTACATCTGCATTCTTCAAAGCTTCTAAACCTTTAAGTGAAATATCCTTTTCATCATAAAGCCCGAGACCAATAAAATAAATCATAAAAATCACCTTTTAAATTTCTAATATTTATTATCTCAATTAAATTAAAACACTATTTTGTAAATCTAATCTTTTTTTAACTATAATATTATAACTGAAAATTCAATATAAAACATTAAGTTAATTCTGTATACTTAAATTATAATAAATAGATTATATCCTTACACATACAAATCAGTTCTTAATAACCATGAAAATAAATATCTGAGGAATCATATGAAGTGTTTAAAAGTTCCCAAACAAATGGCCAATGACATCCGAAAAGTAATGATGGAAAAGTCGTTAATTGATTTAGATCTTAAAATTAAAAGAGACTCTGAATTTGTATATTTGCCATTGATATCTCGCGTAGATTTTGAAAAATTAAGAAAATTGAACATGTGCCAATTTCTTGATGATTTAAAATTTGAAGCCCAAAAAAGAGGGCCCCGGAGCTTTATGGACTTTTTAAAAGATAGTATTGAATCTGAAAAGATACAAGATATAAAGAAATCTTTTGATATAATAGGAGACGTGGTTATCTTAGAGATTCCGGAGGAGTTGTATATTCATAAATACATAATTGGGAAAGCTGCACTTGATTTTACCAAAAGAAAATCTGTTTTTATGAAAAAAAGCGAAATTAAAGGAATCACACGAACCAGAGAATTAGAATTTCTCGCTGGTGAAGATCAATCAGAAACCGTGCACATCGAATATGGTTCTAGAATCATGTTAGATGTTAAAAAAGTTTATTTCAGCCCCAGACTTGCTACTGAAAGAGAAAGGGTGGCGCAACAAGTGAAAGATGGAGAGATAATCGTGGATATGTTTGCTGGTGTCGGCCCATTTGTAGTAGATATAGCCAGACAAAGAGAAGTCCATATCTATGCAGTAGACATTAATCCATACGCTTTTAGTTATTTAAAACACAATATAGCACTAAATCATATTGAAAATAAGGTCTCTCCTCTTTTTGGCGACGTGAGAGAAGTTTTAAAAAACAAGCAAATAACTGCAGATAGAGTGATTATGAACCTTCCAGGGACTGCTTACCAGTTTTTAGATTTAGCCTTGGAATTAATTAGTCCCGGCGGAATTTTGCACTATTATGAATTCGCATCAGATTATGAAACACCAATTAATAGAATTAAATCTTCTGCCAAAAATAGAAAAGTAAAAATTCTAAATAAAAGGCATGTGAAATCCCGCAGTCCCGGTGTATGGCATGTGGGAATTGATGTTCAAATAGAATAAATATAGAATATGTACTCACAGTGGATCCAAAATACCTTTTTCTGTGATTATGCCTGCAATGAGGTCACTAGGCACAATATCAAATGCGGGGTTGTTTACCTCAGTGTCGCAAGGTGCGATTCTACAACCACCATAACATAATACTTCTTCTGATCCTCTTTCTTCTATCTCCACGTCGTATATTGATTTTTCAGGATCAAAAGTACTCATTGGTGCTGCTACATAGAAAGGTACTCCAAAACGTTGAGCAGCAAGAGCAACCATTAAAGAACCTATTTTATTTGCCACTCCACCTTTAGCGACTCTATCCGCACCAATCACAATTTTATCAACTTCTCCCTGCTGCATCATGTAACCTGCCGCACTGTCCACTATCATTTTTACAGGGATATTTTCCTGCTGCATTTCCCACACACTTAATCGTGCCCCCTGACCTAATGGCCGGGTTTCATCACATATAACTTTAATTTTCTTTCCATCTTCTGCAGCAGCCCTTATAACACCAAGAGCCGTTCCATAATCAACACATGCTAATGCACCAGCATTACAGTGGGTTAAAATCGTATCTCCATCATTAATTACACTCGATCCATATTTTCCAATAGATCTGTTGGTATCAATATCTTCCTGATACATTTCCAGTGCTTTATCCAGGGGCGAATCTGAAGCCATTACCCTATCAACTGCCCAGAACAAATTTACAGCAGTGGGACGTGATGCTTTAATTTCTTCTGCTACTTTTTCCAAATTTTCGCCAGCTTCATCAGCTAAAGCAACTGCAAATGCGGCAGCAACACCAATAGCAGGCGCCCCCCTTACTACCATTGTTTTTATTGCAGTTATAACATCTTTATAATTTTTACATGTGAAATAAGTAAGTTCATCAGGTATCTTAGTTTGATCAATGAGTAACAGTTTATTATCTTCCCAGAGCATGGTTTTCATATGGACTCCTCCCAACAAACAGTTTTTATTTAAAAGATTTATTACGCAAATAGGTTATTTCTTATTACTTATAAAGATATATAAAAAAAAGTTATGATCTTGAAATAATTTAAAACTAAATGGAATAGGCTAATTAAAATTAGTAAGCACAAATCATTATTGGTAGATTTATACTAATTTTTAAACTGTTTTATATAACTTAAAGAGGTTTATAACTGAATTTATCACAATATTTAAAATATAACAAATACAAATTGAGATTAATTTATATAAACTGCCCATTATCCATATATCAAAATTATACCATCATAGAAAAATAAAAATGTCATTATTTACCGGGAATAATTCAATGTATTATAACAAGGAGATTTATGCGATACTATAAACTTATAATCCTATTTATTATTATTTTATTGATTGCGAGTGCATTTTGGAATATTTTCGCTCCAGGTGAACAGAATGTTATTAAAGTAGCTTATTTACCCACAGATCACAATGCTGCTCTTTTAGTAGGTAAAAATAATAAAACCTATGAAAAAAATGGTTTGAATGTTAAAACTGTGCAAATAAATACTGGTTCTAATATTGTGGATGCTGTAGCCAGCGGGGATGTGGATATTGGGTATGCTGGAATAACTCCGGTCATGCAGGGAATAAGTAAAGGAGTTCCCATTAAAGTCGTAGGGGCGGTTAATCTGGAAGGAAGTGGAATTGTAGTTGAGCCTAATTCCAACATAACCCGCACTGCTGATTTGAAGGGTAAAAAAATAGCAACCCCTGGAGTGAGTTCTATACAACAAATATTATTGCTTTATGAACTGCAGAAATACAATATCACTCCTGAAGAAGTGAATATAATATCTATAAATGTTTATAATATTCCTTCGTCCTTAGCAGCCCATAAAGTTGATGCATATATTTCTTACGAACCTTTTGTATCTTTAGCACCCTACAGAAATATTGGTAAAGTATTAATATATTCTAATGATATCTTGAAAGACCATCCCTGCTGCGTTATAATTGCCAGTGAAAAATTCATAAAAGAAAATCCTCAAGAGCTGGATAAATTCCTTAAAATCCATCAGCAATCCACACAGTATGTAAATACGCACCCTAATGAAACTGCAAATATTATTAATGCAGAATTAATCACAAATCTTGAAATTGAGGCTTTCTCTTTAACACATATTAAATTTGTATCGTCCATTGATAAGTCCTTTCAGAAAAAGGTTTTAGAATTTGCAGAAATAGAAAAAAATTTGGGATATTTAAATAAAAATTTAACAGCAGAGGATATATTTGATACTCAATTTTTAGGTAATTAATCTTTAGGAGTTTAAAATGAAAAAAATATTAATTTCACTGATATTACCAGTTTCAATTATAATAATCTGGGCCATTTTAACATCTTTTACAGGAATGATACCATCATATTTTTTACCAAGCCCTTATGATGTTTTAATATCATTTGAAACACTTTTAGTTAATGGTCAGCTAATACAAGACACTTCCTTAACATTAATGAGAGTTTTACTGGGTTTAACTGTTTCAGCAATGGTGGGTATTCCTTTAGGGATTCTAATAGGCTGGTCAAGTGCTGTAAATAATTTAACTGATTTAACTATAGGTATTCTGCGGCCTATCCCTCCTATTGCATGGATACCTTTTTCTATCCTGTGGTTTGGTGTAGGTCTTGAATCAGCAATTTTTATTATATTTGTAGGTAGTGTTTTTCCCATACTCATCAACACCATGGATGGAGTTAAAAGAGTAGATAAAGTCCTTCTGGAGTCAGCTTATACTCTGGGGGCTAGTGAAACTCAGACGCTGTGGAAAGTTGTAGTTCCTGCATCTTTACCCAGTATCGTCACAGGGTTGAAGATTGGTGTGGGGGTTGGGTTAATGTGTACTGTGGCTGCAGAAATGATTGGATCCAACAGTGGTCTTGGTTATCTCATATTCACATCCACCAGTATGTTAGATACTGCTAGTGCCATAGTTGGAATGTTGATTATAGGATCTATTGGGTTAGGTGCGGATTTCATTTTCAGCCGCATAGAGAAGGAGGTGAACTGGTGATAACCCTGGAAAACATTAGTAAAAGTTTTACTCATGATAAAAAAGAGCAGCTTAGCCTTAAAAATATCAATTTAAATGTTAATGATGGTGAATTTCTATGTTTAGTGGGTCCCTCCGGATGTGGAAAAACCACTCTCCTTAGGATGATTGCAGGTCTTGATTTCCCCTCCAGTGGACATATAATAGAAGATTTAGATGATATAACTGGCCCTAGTAATGAAAGAGGTTATGTGTTCCAACAATATTCCTTATTTCCATGGCGTAGTGTCCTAGAAAATATAACATTTGGATTAGAGCTTAGAAAACTTGAAAAAGAAGAAAGAAACCAGAAAGCCAGACAATATCTGGAAATGGTGGGCCTATCCAAATTTGAAAATAGTTTTCCCCGCGAATTATCCGGAGGTATGAAGCAACGAGTGGCCATTGCACGTTCACTGGTAAACAACCCCAAGGTTCTTTTAATGGATGAGCCTTTTTCTGCTCTGGATTTTCAAAGTCGGCACAAACTTCAAGAAGAACTAGTGCGTATATGGCAAGAAGAACAGAAAACCATCATTTTTGTCACCCATAATGTGGATGAAGCTGTTTTTCTGGCGGATAGAATTATTGTTTTAAGCCCATCTCCAGGAACCATACTTAAGACATTTAATATTGGGCTGGACAGGATTCGTGACAGAAATTCATCTGAATTTTTAAGTATTAAAAAAGAAATCATAGGTTTGTTGGATATTGAGTAATAATTCCTAGGAAAAAGCCTACAAATTCCATTTCAAAAATAAATAATAAATATTTAAAATTAATTAAGGGAATAAAAAGATTAGTAATGACTGGCAGGAGTCATATCCAGATGCTTGTCTTCACTTTTTTTACCTGGAATCCCAAAGGCATCTGCCCTGCACTGAGTACATGCCCGGAATATAGGTATGATCTCTTCCACTTCATCCCTAACTTTTTCAATTTCGGCACAAGTTGGTCTAGAGTAATCCTTCATATTTCCTAAAGGAATTAAAGGTATCACGTTCATTAAAGAAGCGCCTCTTTTTTTAACCTCTCTGGCAATGTCAACTATATGTTCATCATTCAACCCTGGAATTAAAACACTGTTTACTTTGACAATGATTCCCTTTTCAGTTATTTTTTCAATACCTTCCAGTTGATTTTTTGAAAGGATCTTAAATGCTTCTTCCCCTTTATAGACTTTTCCCTGGTACACTACATGAGAATAAATATTTTTGCCAATTTCAGGGTCAATTGCATTTACCGTTACAGTGATGGTGTTAATATCAAGTTCTGATAATTCCTCAGCTTTATCTGCTAAAAGCAAACCATTAGTACTCATACATTTTATGAGTTCTGGAAAATTTTCAGTTGCTTTTTTAAAGAATTCAAATGTTTCATCATTGGCCAGGGCATCCCCGGGTCCTGCAACACCAATAACAGATATAGGCATTTCATCTGTGACTTTTTCAACATGGGCCACAGCTTCCTTGGCATCCATCACACGAGCAGCCACACCTGGTCTTTTCTCGCACTCATTAATTTCCCGAGTACAAAAATTGCAGTGAATATTGCACCTTGGAGCTATAGGTAAATGAATCCTACCAACTTTATCATGCATTTTTTCATTGAAGCAAGGGTGTGCTCTTGTAATATGGGCGAATCTTGCTTGTTTATCAGCTTCATCCATGAATATAACCTCAATAATCTTAAAAGAATATTATTTTAAATTTTTCTCTAAAATGTATTGGTATTTAGTAATATATCTATTTATCCTTAAGTTCATTAACCATTAAACGACCTTTTTCAATCCAATCATCTTGTAAAAGCTCGTCTGTGCATACCATAGCCACAATATTCCCCTTTGAAATATCTTTTATGACCCGGAAACCTTCTGGAAGTATTCTAAAAATAGCATCATATATTTTACGTTTAAGATTCTTTGCAGGGTCATAAATTGTTATACCCTGTAATTCCACTTCAGGATTATCAATAATAACCTCGAATCTAGTTGGTTGGCTTATTTTTTCCCTCCCTTCAAGTTCCCAAAGGATTTTCATTAAATCCGGAAGATAAGTTTCATCTTTTATGCGAATATAAACCTTTTTTTCTGAGTTATCATATTTTAAATCAGCTAAATCCTCAATTAAAACTGGATTTGTAGTTTTTTCAATTTCAACAGCAATTATAAATACAGGTTCTCTAGGATCAACAAAAATTTGCATATTCTTAACTGAACGAGCTATTTGCAGATCTTGAAGTACTTGCCTTACTATCATTTCATATACTTCAGCACCCTTAGAATCATAACATTCTACAAGCATTTTAACGGCCTCTTAAAGCTCAATCAACTTTTATTAAATAATGAAGTTTAATTAAAGAATTATTCCTTTTCATGCCTGTTTCCCAATCCAGAAACGAGAAGAGCACCGCCAACTGCCCCAATATGCGATGAATATTCTGGAACAATTACATTTATTCCCCCGAGAACTTCACTTACTGCTTCAACAAGTCCTTCAATAAGTGAGGTTCCACCAACCTGAATAAGTGGCTCTCGAACATCTATCTCTTGTAATTGTTGTTCATAAACCTGTTCTGCAACTGAATGACATGCCGCTGCAGCTACATCTTCTTTAGAACCACCTGCAGCTAAAGATGTTACCAAATCTTGAATACCGAACACTATACAGTAACTATTAAGTAAAGCATTTTTGTAATTTCCTTTTGATGCTAATGGGCCCAATTCACTTATATCTACACCTAATCGACGAGAGGTAATTTCCAAAAATCGTCCGGAAGCCCCGGCACATATTCCACCCATGGTAAAATTATCGGGTATTCCATCATTAACGGTTATTACCTTATTATCCATACCCCCAATATCTAAAACCGTCGCTTCACCTTTTTGATGATTTGCCAGATATACAGCGCCTTTGGAGTTAACACTGAGTTCTTCTTGAATTAAATCAGCGCCCATTTTTTTACCTATGGTTAATCTACCATAACCCGTGACTCCAATACCTTCCACATCATCCAGTTTATACCCAGTTCCTTCCATTGCCTGATCTATTCCATTATTAGTACATTCTAACACATCAGTTGTGGGAAGCCATCCCGTTCCAATGATACTATTATTTTCCATTAAAACAACTTTCGTTGTGGTGGAACCAGAGTCTATCCCTAAAGTTAACCCTTCTTGTTTTTCTCTGGCCAATAAACTCTTTCGAGCAACAATTGTAGATAATGCTTCCATTCTTATAAATAATTCATCTGCTTTGGTTCTTTCAGTGAAAGAATAGGTTACTACAGGTAGCCTGGTATTTTGTTGAATGAATCTCCTGACCTCATTTCTAACCAATGCTCCCTCAGCACACCGAAAGCAGGTTGCAATGAAGACTGCATCTGCATCACTCTTTCCTTCAACAATAGACATTGCCCGTGCAATCATAAGTCTTATACCGGAGCTTGCACAGTTAAAGCCAAATTTTTCATAAGCTTCGTCAATATAATCCAAATCTGTTTCAGGAAAAACGATTTCAGCACCAAAAGTGCTAGCAGCTTTTTCTATTTCTTTTTGTACACCACTGTATTCTGTTCCACATGAAATTTGAGCTATTTTAACCATCGTCTTCCTCCAATTGGTCTAAAAAGCTGTTAATCTTATTAACTAATTCTATAGTTTCATCGTGAGTTTTAGGATATTTCAACTCCAAAGTTGGTATTCCCCTTTTCCTTAAGTAATAAACACAGAGTTCATTTGTCCGGGCACATCCTATGCACCCAAAACCAAACGGAGCTTCATCCATAAGGATAGCTGCTTCAGCTTGATCTATTAAAGGCCCAAATAAAGACATACGCCCACGAACACCAGAAGGTACTTCAATTGCAGCATATTTAAGTCCTTTAATAGGGTCTTCTTCAGTCATGTTAAAAGGAGGAGAGTCTATTTCGGGATCTTTTACCTTTTTTCTTATTTCATTTTGCAATACTAGTGGTTCATGGCCTCTTCTTTCAATCAAATCAGCTAAAATTAACGAATTAGGTGGAAACATTGCTATTTTCAGTAGAATTCCCCCTTAGTTATTTGATTTTTTTCAGTTATTCCTTCTGGGCGGCGTGAAATTTCCACCATATCACTGAAAAGTCCTTTAGTAATGTCCACAATACCAATAGCTGCGATGACTTCATTATTTTCTTTTAATGGAACCACTACAACAGGTATTCCACTATAAGGGCCCCCATCAGGTACTTCCCTAGATGTGTTGCCTGTTTTTAATACTTCTTCTAAAATAGGGCCAGTATAAGCATAATCCACTATTTTACCTTCTTCAACTCTTATTCCTAATGATTCTTTAGTCCTCATGGTCAATGGTAATTGACTCACTAATTCATGGATAGATAAAGCCAAATTTTCAATTTCTTTACCTGTTGATGATGAATTAATTTTCATTTTTCAGCCCCATGTTTAATTTTCGATGATTTTGATGATTTTTCTTCCACAATTTTCATGAATTCATCCACAGAAACCTTTTCCGGCTCTTTAAGACTGACTTTTTGTGGTTTTCTCAAAGCTTCCCCTACATAACCCAATAACTTAAATTCTTTCTCCAGCTGATGATAACCTTCTCTTGCAGCCCCCCTATGGCCTCTACATCTCCTAGGATCGCCTGGGGGAAATCCTCTATCTTTAATGAAAAGATTATACGGATCTAATTTACGGGCTTTACTGACTGCTTCATCAACGAAGTCTTTTTCTCCATATATTATAGCGCCATAACAGGTCCCTTTAATGGTTAGAGGAAGTTCCATCATATGTAACTTTTGTACCAGTTCACTCTGACTAATATCTGCAGAGGGCCCCAAAATCAGCATTTTAGTAATCAAATTGTCATCTTCACATGTGTCCAACTTATCAAACCCTTCCACACCACAACTCCCTATATTAGGACCATCAGACCTTTTTTTCGGTGACATAAACCAAATCTCCCTCTTTAAACTTCTCTAAACTTCCCATACCATTAATTATTTCTCCAATAATATTAGTGCCATTGAAAGGTTCTCCAGTGGGGCCAAATTCATCATTATCTTCAAATCTAACTCCAATTATCCCAATGTGCCTACGTGACATATTAGTTATAGCCAGCTGCCCTGCTTTTACACAGCTTTCAGGAGTATTTTCTGGAATTAAACCTTTAGCTTCTTTGGATTGGCCTTCAAACATCATGACCTTCATTCCCGGAAATGCAAAGTGAACTTTTAAAACACCGATTGGTGCGTCCAAAAGTCCTGTGATCTTCTTGAAGTACCATGAAGACCGAGGTGCATCATCATTTAATTGAATTTCAATTAAATTTTCTTTAGGTATTCCGTGGGTTTTTAAATTTTTATCTTTGATGATGTCTATAGTATATTTCGGTTCCTGAACCACTACCAATGCATCATCATCATTTAATCCTTCTCGTATCTGAGTAACCCCATATTCAGTTAAATATGATTCAGCCTCTTTTTGAGTCATGGACAGAGACATTATACGGCCAGGATCAGATTTTATAGTAACGTAATCTCCTTTTTTAGCTATATCCAATAACTGCATTCCTAACTGCACTTCACCAATTATAGAATGTGAGGGGGTTGAAACTCTATCTTCCCTATAAATAAAAACTCTCCCCATACCTTTACCAGAATTTCTAAGGGTTACAGTACCTCTTTTTCTTTGATCTACTAATTCGGGGCTTTTTTCTAAACCCTGCAACTTGTAAAACCCGACAAAAGAATTAGATTCATAGTCAATTCTTATTTTACCACCCTCAACCATGGCAAAAAAATGTTCTACCGATTGGGGTGAGTCCAGAGAAGGTTTTACCTGGACATAAGTAAAAATTTGATTTCCTTGGGTTATAGGAGTATTAATGTCTGTTACTGCCGCACTTTT
The DNA here is from genome assembly GCF_023227715.1 of Methanobacterium alcaliphilum. Lineage (NCBI taxonomy): Archaea > Methanobacteriati > Methanobacteriota > Methanobacteria > Methanobacteriales > Methanobacteriaceae > Methanobacterium > Methanobacterium alcaliphilum. The sequence continues at coordinate 64,546 of NZ_JALKIF010000005.1, read as the reverse complement.
TACAATAGTTTTTCTCTCCACCACAGGTTCTACAGAAAGAACAACATCGCGATCTTCTAGTTTAAAAACAGTGCGCCTTCCACCAGTAATACGGGCAAAGACTCCTTTATTAAAATCAGGGACCCCATAAACTGCAGAATGGTCCTCTTTGCTTAAAATGATGTGGGTAGCTTCTGAAGTGAACCCTGAAAGACTTAAAATAACGTCTCCATCCCCATAAAAAAATTCCTGGCGAGTAGGTTCAAGATCTGTTTTTACAGGACCCATAGCAACCTCGTTGGAGGTAATCCATCTCACTTTGAGACCTTCGAATTTTTTATAATTCTTTTTCCAAACTTCTACCAGTTTAGAAGCATCTTCCTCCTGGGTCATTTCAATGATTATACTACCTTTATTGGTTTTGATTTTATATTTGTTAATATGTTTTTCAAACTCTTTTTCGCCTTCAATAACACTAAGGACACAACCATCCATGTATGGGGCGTTGGTGGCTTGAATTGCATCTTTTATTGTAGAACTTTCTGGAAGTTCTACTTCTTGGCCATTGACCTTTACCAACATTAAATCTCCTCTTGAAATAATTTCAGGGATGTCTACGATTTAATATAACAATTTTACTATCAATAAGTAATCCATTATAATTTTTAATTAATGATAAGATGGAGTAATGTGAATATTTGAGATTTAAATAAATTATGATTTCTCTTCTTTTACACCCATTATAATATCTTCTTCAAGATTAAAAACAATTTTCTTCTGATTTTCATGAGTAAGATAAAGTTTTTTATCAGAGGTTATTTCTCCAACCACATTAGCAGTAATATTTACTTCTTCTAAAAGTTTTATGCACTCCTCAACAGAATCATTAGAACTTGTTAAAACAAATCCAGAACCAGGGTACAGTTTTAACCATTCTTCCCATTCAACGGATTCATTTCGAGGTATATTATCCAACTTAACTATGGCACCAACATCCGAAGCTTCCAAAAGCATACCTAAAGTCCCTAATATCCCCGGATTACTAATATCTTTACCTGCCGTCACCAACTTTTTTACAGCTAATTTTTCCATTACCTCAATCTGGGATCTTACAAGTTCTGCTTCTTTATGAGTAGTGGTATCCCAGTTAAGTGCAAATTTAGGGTGTTTTTGCCCATCCAAATCAATGGCCACAATTACTTTATTGCCAGCAATAGCATCACAGCTAGTAATTAAAGCATCTTCATGAGCCGTCCCCATAATTGAAACATCCAAGGCATCGTAAGGAGTGTCAGGATGAACATGACCTCCTATCATAGGAACGCCAAATTTCTCACAACCGTCCCGAATTCCTCTCATAACTTCATAACAAGTTGTTTCATTATTTATTGAAAGCACATTAACCATGGCCATAGGTTTTCCACCCATAGCAGCTATGTCATTAACATTGACCAGTACAGAGCAGTACCCTGCCCAGTATGGGTCAGCATTCATTAGTTTACCCCACATCCCATCAGTGGCCAATAAAACTAATTTGCCATCACCCATTTCAATGGCTGATGCATCATCACCGAATCCGAGATATGTATTTCCAGCGATATTGTAAACATCTTTCAAAATAGTAGTAATAATTTTTATTGGTTTTTTCCTTGAAACTCCTTCAAAATTTTTAATGGAATCTACAAGCACGTCTAGATCCAATTCTACACCCCTGAACTATCTGTTTCTTTTATATGATATCTGGCAGCCGTATTATTTATAAGTTGTAATATTTCCTTTTTAAAATTTTCGATACTTGTAATTTCTAAGGTTTCTTTGCCATAAAACAACTCATAGAAAATTTTTTGGCCAATAATATCATCCCAACCATTTTCTAACTCTATTATCATAGACCCATTACTCTTAAATCCATTTTGCACCACACAATCTAAATCACCATCTGTGATCCCAATTATTGGTACATCAAAACGATAAAGAATGTCTGCAGCTACCAGAGTGGTGTCATCTCCCACTGTGACCACCATATCCACATTTTTTAAACCATATATATCTTCAGCAGCATGATTTAAAAATGCGATTTTTAAGTTATGATTATTATTTCTAAATTTAACTATTCTTGGATTTACTTCAGATCGTCTTAGAAGACCTGTTTTAACTATTGCTTTTTCTAAATCAACTGGACCTAATTTTTCTACCCCATGATCTTTTATTTTGCCTCCTTTAATCTCCACTATTATCCCATCTTCAGCAGCAAGGATTACCTCTTCATCAGTGGATTTTCCTATAACAATTCCATTTAAAAATATATTTTCATCAGGGGAGACTCCAACTAATTTTCTATATGTTTTAGTTCCTTTAGATGTACTTTCATGACCACAATCGGTTCCTTTTAGAAAAATCTCCTGCATGATGATGTCTGGATTGACCACTTTAAGATCCATGGCTTTAGCTATTTCATTAGCCATAACCCGCACTGATTTTCTCCAGGGCACAACACTACCATCTTTTTCACCTGGTCTTTCAATTTGGATAAGAGCTGGTTTGGTGAGAGATCTTTTAAAAACTTTATATCCAAAAGCGTGACCTGTGATGTTGGATTTACCATAGTTTATTAAAAAAATAATTTCGCATCCTTCATGGGAAAATTTATCAACCGACGCACTGGGAAGTCTTTTGGTGGAAATATCTATTACTTCTTCTAAGTGAGCATCGTAAACAGCAGTCCGACCCATGGTTCCTCCTAGTCTGGCTTTTACTTCGCCGTAATGTTCTAAGAGTTCAATGATTTTTTTTGCATAACCTGAGTCCACAATATGAGGACCATGTACAACCACACCAATTTTCATGGGTTACACTTGGGATGATTAATATATTATAACTTGTTGTTATTTTCAAGAGATGATTTTATGATTTTAATTAAAAGCAATAAAATAATGGAATGTATCCTTTAAATTAAGTTGATAAGAATTATAGTTATTTTTTGACCCTTTTTTTATAAAGAGGAGATCCACAGATTTCACAGTCATCTAAACCGTATTCATCAGAGTATTCTCTCTTGCAACCCCGACATATTAACTTCCAAGCATAAATCTCTTTAATACCCGAAGTTAAAACGCTTTTAAATGGAATTTCAATTATTTTTAAAACATTTTGCATAGAATAATCATCAGTTAAAACAATCACTTCTCCATTTTTATCATTTATCTGTAATGCCAGTGCCAGTAATTTTTTATCCACTTCAGATAATCTAAAAATATCTCCGGATGTTTTTATAACTGCATCTATCTTTTTAATAAATTGAGCATCTGGATCTTTTATGATAAGATTTCCATCATTAATGGCATTATCTAGAATCATTTTAGATTTTAAATCTTTAACTTCACCAGTAATCTCAGGGATGGTGAAATTATTTTTATCTGTGGGCTTGTATCCCCCAATGAATGCTGAAGCATCTAATACTTGAAAATTTTTAACCATGATATTCCCTACACCCTAAAAAAGTATTAAATGTAAACCACGAGAAAACTTTAAATAAACACCTATTCTAATTAAAAGACGCTTATTAGGATTAATTTTCGATATAATCTCATTTAAACAGTTTAGTCAAAACATACGAAACCTTTTTAAATATTTAAATACATATATAATAGTAGGGTAGGGTGCTTAACTTTCAAACTAATTATTGTTGCTAAAATTGGAAAAGAAGCCGCCTCCAATCCAATTTTTTTCCCTACCCATCAATAAATAACATACTTTTTTATTACTAAATTTTTATGAAATGTTTAATTAATATAAGCTTTTTTATTATGGAAATAAGAAAAAATATATTAATCATGCATTTTAAAAATTTATGTTCTAAACATAATTATTTTTCACAGTTAAAATACTATTATATTGAGCCTCAGATACAAAGTACCATACAATCAATTTTAAAGGTGGTTATATGAAAAGTAAAAGTATGGAAGAACACCGCGAAAAAGCCCCTGCAGAAATTAGATGCGGAGTTATAACCCTGAGTGATTCCAAATTTGAAGATTATCAGAAAACTAAAGACAAATCCAGCGATATTTCAGGAAAATTACTTTTTAATGCCCTTCAAAGCAAATATGTTGTTGAAAACTACATCATAATACCAGATGATACATCAACGCTTTTATCTACTATCCATGATATGATCGAAAACAGTGTTGATATAATCATAACCACCGGAGGAACCGGGATTGGTAGCAGGGATATAACTGTAGAAACATTACAACCATTATTTGAAAAAGAATTAGATGGTTTTGGTGAAATATTCCGATTAGAATCATATAAAGATCTGGGTATTGGGGCCATATTAAGTCGAGCCACAGCAGGAGTATATAAAAAAACATTGATATTTGCTTTACCCGGTTCTCCCAATGCCGTGAAACTAGGAATTAATCTGATTCTGGATGAAATAGGACATTTGGCCAAGCACTTAAAAGAATAAGGTGAATTTATTATAAAAATTCACGTATAGATATTAATGGTTCTAATTTTATTCCCTTTTTATCAAAGTTTTCTGCTGCCCCTTCGCATCTATCTACCACAACAAATGCTCTTTTAACGACACCATTATTTTTTTCTATGGCATCAATAGCTTTTAAAAGAGAATTTCCAGTAGTAGCAACATCTTCAACAACTATTACATTATCATGCGCTTTTAAATCCCCTTCTATCAATTTAGAAGTTCCATAATCTTTTTTTTCTTTTCTTATCATTAATAAAGGTTTTTTAGAATTTAAAGACACCGCTGTGGCAATAGGAACCGCCCCTAAAGCAGGTCCTGCTATTTTATCAATATTATCTTCAGAAATTTTATCAGTGATTATTTCTGCAATGGATTGCAAAATCTCAGGATCAGTGATTGCCTTTTTCATATCCACATAGTAATCGCTTTTTTTCCCAGATGATAAAGTAAATTTACCAAACTTAATGACATCATTTTCTTTAAGTAAATTCATTAAATGCATTTTCTGTTCTCTCTGATATTCCTCTTGCATAAATAACAGACTCCTTTATCAAAATAATAACAATCTGCGCATACTAATCTACCACACAATAAACAAGTATGCATTTTAGCAGCTTTGCCGCAGATAGTACAAATACCCTGCACTTCCACTGAAAACACCTGTTAAATAATTATAATAATGTTAAAATAAATTCAATTATATAATTAAAAAATATAATTTAGATAAAAACGGGAAGGAAATAAATATTTTATTCTACTCCACTTTTAAGCAGAACTTTATCTCCAATTTTTTTTACCATATCATAAGGAACAATAGTTTCACCTTTAGACAAACCTAAACCTTCTGAGATGCCACCTTTGCCTAGAACTAATGCCTCAATTTTTTGAGTTTCTGGATCAGTTTCTACATCCTTAACTTTTCCAATAATAGTTGCAGAGCTATCTAGCACCTCTTTGCCAATAATTTCTTCCACAATTCTCATATTATCACCATTTTTAAATTTTGTTTAGCAAATTATTTAAATTTATTTAATCATGGATTTAGAAAATAAAAATTTAATTAATACCTATAAAATAATCCTCTTTTAAGAAATTAATAAATTGAAATAAAAAAATAAAGAAATTTGAAGGATTAAATTCCTTCAAAACATTTATCGATATGTTCTTTGCTTGGTTTTTTAGTTAGTAAACTCACCACTATAGTAATCACAGCAGCAATAGGCAATCCTATAACTATAGGATCCATTGCAGGCCATGGAGCTGCTGTAATTAAGGTGGGACTTCCTACTATTGCTTGTGATATGCCTAAAGCTCCTGCAGATTTTTTGAATACAAATAATAACCAGAAAAGGGTTATTAAAGTCCCAGTAACCATTCCAGAAATAACTCCCAGTTTGGTTGAACCCTTCCAGAATAATGCGCAGACATACATTGAAAGGAAGGCCACTGCAGTTAAGGAGAACCACATGGCAGTACCTACAGCAATAATGTTAGTAGGTAACACCAAACCTAAGATAACTGCAATGAGTACAGCTATAGCAATTCCTCCCCGGGCAATTAGAACCGTGGAACGTCCTTTTTTACGAGATAAAGTCTCATAAACATCCCGACCAATAGCAGTACCCTGCACGTGGAATTGGGCACTTAAAGTAGACATAGCCGCGGAAAGGAGCGTAATCATGAATAAATAAGCGAACCATAGAGGCATAGCTTTTGTAATAAACAGTGGAATTATTTTATCTGCATTTTCACCTGCTGCCTGGACAGCAATTTGACCCATTTGCTGGAAGAAATAAACATTGGACAATGCCCCTACAATAAAAGCAGTTCCAGTCATTAAAAATATAAAAATTCCACCAACTAAAACCGCCCGGTTTAATTCCCTGTTAGATTTAACTGTCATGAACCTTACTACCAGTTGTGGCTGAGATAAAACTCCAATTCCAACACCCAGAATTAATGTGGACAATAAAGACCACCAGAAAGGACTTCCCAGTGCCGGCATAGTGGTCCATCCTGTTGCTCCTGTTGCCGCAGCAGATTGAGGTACCAAATTTGCCATATTAGTTAATGCTTGTTGAGATCCTGTTACCCCACCTAATATCCAGTAAGTGGACACCAGTAAGAATATCATTCCAAAGAACATGATAGTTCCCTGCAAAGCATCAGTGTACATTACACCCTTAATTCCACCAAATATTACATAAATTGCGACGATAATGGCCATTACTAAAAGTGCTACAGTGTAATCAATGTTTAATGTAGCTTCTACAAATCTGGCCATGCCAATAAGTACCACCGAAGCATAAAGGGGCATTCCAACAAATATAACCAGCCCACTGAAGTACTGGATAAATTTACTATCATATCGTTTGGATAAGAACTCCGGAAAGGTTAATGCACTTATATTGTGTCCCATTTTCCTTGTTTTTTTCCCAAAAAATACAAAAGCTATGAAAATTCCCACCAAAATATTTAAAACTGTTAGCCATAAAAGACCCATCCCATAAACACCCGCAACACCACCAAACCCAACAATAGCAGCCGTGCTGATAAATGTAGCACCATAACTTAAGGCCATGATATAAGGATGGCTGGTTCGTCCTGCAACCATGAAATCTTCTGCAGATTCAGTTCGTTTCCAGGCAATATAACCAGTGTAACCAATGAGAATGAGATAAATCAGTACAATAAAAGACAATAATAACGTATCCATAAAATCACATTCCTAATTCCTTCTCTTCCATCTCTCGCTCTTTCTTTTCCCATTCGAGCTCTTCTTTGATTTGTTCTTCTTCTTCCTCTTCACCTTTGTTCCAGTTTAAGACACCGTAAATAACACATAGCAACATAGCAAGAATGCTTAAGATATAGGCACTCCAAACCCACGGATCAGGTATTCCTAATACTTCCATAAAGGCACCTCCATTCTAATTTTGTTACAATTTGAAAAATGCAACAATTGTTAATATTTAATCATTAATATTGGTAGAGTTATCTTATTTAAAAATTCCCAAAAAAGAAAATTCTAAATGCAAATCTTATACTTTAAAATGTATTTAATTTTCAGCAACTCCTCATCAAAAATAAACTATAGATGAAATGTAAACAATAAAAATCTTATAAAATATGTATTATATATCTCCATTAAATCCACAGTTAACAAATAAACAGTAAACATTTATTTAATTAATTTAATAAAAAATCGAACTAAGTTCGTGCAAATATATTTACTAAATATAAGTACTAAACAATTAGAATATCATTTATTAATATCCATTAAAATCAAAAACAAAAAATAATAAATGGCGATAACTATGATCTGGAACAAAGAAGCAGAATGCATGTCTTCAGAGGGAAAAAAAGAAATACAATTGGAAAGACTCCAAGAAATAGTCAAAAAAGCCTATGAAAACGTTCCTTACTATAAAAAAAGATTAGATGAACATGATATAAAACCAGAGGACATTAAAAATTTAAAAGATCTCGAAAAGTTACCATTTACTACTAAAACTGACTTAAGGGATGCTTATCCCTTTGGTATGTTTGCCGTGAGTGATGATGAAATTATAGAAGTCCATACTTCATCAGGAACAACAGGAAAACCAACAGTATCTGGTTACACTCAAAAAGATATCGAAATATGGGGAGAAGTAATGGCTCGAGCACTTTCAATGGCAGAGGCAGGTAGATCCGATCGTATCCAAAATTGTTACGGCTATGGATTATTTACTGGAGGTTTAGGAGTTCACTACGGTACTCAAAAGATAGGGGCTACCGTAATTCCCATATCAGCAGGCAACACTAATCGCCAAATAGAAATAATAAACGATTTTGAAACAAGCATACTGACTTGTACACCATCATATGCCCTTTATTTAGCCGAAGTGTTGGAAAAACAGGGTATTGATATTGAAAAACTCAATTTAAAAGCAGGAGTATTTGGTGCCGAAATGTGGACCGAAGAGATGAGAGCTGAAATTGAAAAACGTCTTGGAATAGATGCATTGAATATCTATGGACTCACCGAGATTATTGGGCCGGGTGTTGCCCAAGAATGTATGGAAAAGAATGGGCTGCATATATTTGAAGATCATTTCTATCCAGAAATCATTGACCCCAAAACTAAGGAAACATTAGAAGAAGGAGAAAAGGGAGAATTAGTCCTTACCACACTCACAAGGGAAGGGATGCCCATTATCCGATTTAGAACTAAAGACATAACAGCTCTGAGAAGAGAAAAATGTGGTTGTGGTCGTACACTAGTAAGAATGGATAGAATTACCGGTAGAACAGACGATATGCTTAAAATAAGGGGAGTAATTGTTTTCCCATCCCAAATCGAAAGAGCGCTGTTAAAAATAAAAGATCTACACCCCCAATATCAAATCATTGTCACCCGCCCAGAACATTTAGATGAACTTGAAGTTCAGGTAGAAGCTTCCCCTGCACTATTTTCTGATGAAGTAAAGCACGTGGAAGAAGTAAAAAAAATGATTGAAAAACAAATTCACAGCGAAATTGGTTTAAGGGTGAATGTCTCATTAGTAGAACCAGAAAGTCTTCCTCGAAGTGAAGGAAAAGCCATACGAGTTATAGACCAGCGAAATTTTGAATGAATAAATATTTAATAAAAATAAATAATAAAAAAAATGAAACCAAAATAAAGGGGATTGTATGAAACTAAAACAAATATCCATATTTCTTGAAAACAAAAAAGGAAGATTGAAAAAAGCAATAAATATTCTTTTTCAGGCAGATATAAATATTAGGGCACTTTCTATTGCAGATACTGCTGATTTTGGAATTTTAAGATTAATTGTTCCCCATACAGATGAAGCTAAGAAAGTTTTAGAAGAAAACAATTTCGTGGTTAAAGTTAATGAAGTAATTGCTGTTGAAGTTCCGGACCAACCCGGTGGTTTAGATGGAATACTAGGGGTTTTAACAGAATCTGATACTAATGTAGAGTACATATATGCATTTGTAGAAAAAAACAGTGATAATGCAGTAGTAGTGATTCGAACAGAAGATATAGATGAAGGGATTAAAGTTTTAGAAGAAGGGAATATTCATATCCTATCTTCTGAAGAAGTTAATCTCCTTTAATATATCATTCTTTTAAAACTTCTAAATTAAATAAAGAATTATTTTTGATTTATCTGGCTTTTAACAGCATCATATCCCTTTAAAAAAGCTTTTAAGTTAATTTTCATTGATTTAGGTGGTAAATTATTCCCCATTGCATCAATAATAGTTTCTTTATTTAGTATGAATCCAGGTATGGCAGTTGCCCCACCAAGCAAAACCATGTTTAGTGATAAAATATGTCCGGCTTCTTTGGCCATATTTTCAGCATCCAATGCATAAATATGATTAGAATGTTTATTTAATTCATCACTAATAGTTTTAATTTCAGGATATGGGTGTTCGCTGCCCAGTATATTAAATGGCATTATTGGGGACGTATTTATTATAATGGAAGTTTCTTCATGGGTTTTTGATAAAGCACGAACTGCTTCCAATGGTTCAAATGCAAGTAAAACATTTGCAGTTCCTTCTTGAATAATTGAACTTTTAGAAGATCCAATTTTAATTTCAGTGGAAACTGATCCTCCTCTTTGAGCCATTCCATGAATTTCACTCATTACCACGTCTAATCCATTGTCCATAGCAGCTTCACCAATTATGATGGATGTTTTTATGATTCCCTGACCACCTACTCCGCAGATAAAAACATTATATGGAGGTTTTTTGTAAGAATATTCTTTAGTTTCCATGAAAATCACTTCCTGGCCCTTATTGCCTTTTTAGAACACATTTGAACACAAATTGTGCATCCTTTACATGCTAATGGATCAATTTCAATTTTCCCTTCATTATTTAAAGATATCGCAGGACAAGCTAGTTCAGAAGCACATTCCATGCACCCCTCACATTTTTCATCTTTTACATCCATCACTGCTTTAGACGGTTTTTTATCTTTAATCAGAACACAAGGATATTTAGAAATAACAACAGAGACACCATCATATTCTAAAGCTCTTTTATAAACATCCACAGTTTTTTTAAGACTTAATGGGTTTATGGTTTCTACAAACTCTGCACCGGTTGCTCTGACGATTTTTTCTATGGATATTTCTGGTGCAGTATCCCCCATCCCATCAACAGGAAGGCCAGGATTTGGTTGGCCTCCAGTCATAGCAGTGGTCCTGTTATCCAAAACAGTTACTACTAATTTATGTTTGTTGTGTACCGCGTTGATTAAAGGAGGTATTCCCGAATGGAAAAATGTCGAATCCCCAATAAAACAAATTATATACTGATCAGTGGCTCTAGAAAATCCACAGCTCGTCCCTATACTAGAACCCATAGCCAATAGATAATCTGCAGCATTATAAGGTGATTCTATCCCTAAAGTATAACATCCAATATCTGTGGGGAAAATTAAATCTTTAAAATCAATACCTAACTCTTTTCTAGCGTTTTTAATAGAGTAATAGATAGCACGGTGCGGACAGCCTGGACAGAGAGTTGGAGGCCTGTTCGGAAGTTTTAAAGCAGAGGATTCAACAAGTGTTGGTGCTTCACCAGAATCATGAATTTTAGTTACACCATTTAAAACATTTTTAAATGACTCTTCAACAATATCTTGATTAAATTCATAAATTAAAGGAAGAGTTCCGTCTAATTTACCATGGACGCCCATTTGAATTTTGTTTTTCCCCAAAACAGCGAATAGCTCTTTTTCCATGATAGGATCTACTTCTTCAACAATTATGACCTTGTCTAAATCCTTGAGAAAATTTAAAACTAGATCTTCAGGGAAAGGATAAGTGAAACCAAGCTTAAGTATAGGTAAATCCCATTCATGCTCATTAACTACATCACACACATAATTAAAAGCACTTCCACTTGATATAACTCCTATTTTAGAATTTGATGCCAGTTCTAATAGATCATCTTTCTGAATTTCCTCATTTTGATAATAAATCTGGTTTAATGGAGAATTATTAGCAATAGATAATAACTTTTCCATTTTTTCAACAAGTTCTTTGTGCATAATTCTAGCAGTGGCAGGAACTGGAACAAATTGTTGGGGATCTTTCTGGAAAAATCCATTGTTTTCTTGCTCAGGAATATCATTTAATTCCACAATCCCTCTCATATGAGACACCCGGGTAGTGGTTCGAAGCAGAACGGGTATCTGGAATTTTTCTGATATTTCGTATCCATATTTCATAAATTCTTTTATTTCCTGAGGATTGGAAGGTTCAATAGAAGGTATATTTGCAATTCGAGCATAGTGCCTATTATCCTGTTCATTTTGTGACGAAAACATGGAAGGATCGTCTGCAGACAATATTATCATCCCCCCACGAACTCCAGTATAAACTGTGCTCATGAATGAGTCAGAAGCGACATTCAATCCCACATGTTTCATAAAAGTCAAAGAACGTAATCCTGAGGCAGATGCAGCAGCTGCCACCTCCAATGCAACTTTTTCATTTATTGAAAATTCAAAATAAACACCGGCATCTTTGGCTATTTTGGAGAATACATCCCCAATCTCAGATGACGGAGTTCCAGGGTATGTGGCAGCAACCGAAACGCCGGCTTCTAAAGCCCCCCTTACAGTAGATTCATTGCCCAATAGAAAGAGTTTATCTCCTTTTTGACCATTAATAATCTGTTTGATATTCATTTGCTCACCTGATCTTAAAATTCCTACATTAACAATCGCGTATTTATAATTCTCAAAAAAAGTTGATTATCCCAAAATATAGTATATGTGATTGATTATTCAAATCCAATAATTAGTTTAAATAACACCTTTAACTTTTTTAACCATTAGGAAATTATTTATTATTTATTTTTTATTGGTATTTCAAGATTATATTGTTTTTTATTGGGCAATCCAAATTAGAAATATTAAATTTATAGTAAATATTATTATTCGAGATAAAACTGAGGCAAAAAATAGATTCGCATATCTTTATATTATATTTAAAACAATACTAATTTGTTATTTATACTAATTTTCAATAAAATATCATGCTACATTTAATTGATTATATATTATTTTAGAGGATATGAGGAAAAATTAGTCCAAAAACAATTAAATAATAAAAATTAAAGGAATTAAAAATTTAAAGATATAATTAATTTTAAAAATATTATAACTTCGTACTGGAGATAAAAATGATAACTATCAGGGTTTTGAGATGTGATGGGGAAAAAGGTTCCCAAAGCCATATTGAAACATATGAAATAGAAGAAAATGAAAAAATGAAGGTTTTGGATGCCCTTAATTTGATTAATGAGGAACATAATGCTAAAATTGCCTTTAGAAGTTCTTGTAGGGCAGGTCAGTGCGGTTCATGTGCTGTTAAAATGAATGGCCAGGTTGTTTTAGCTTGTAAGGCAGAAATTGAGGATGGCGCCTTTATTGAACCACTTGATTTCCCAGTAATGAAAGATTTAATAGTTGATAGGGGCGAAATTGAAGAAAAAGCTTTAAAAATGAAGTTATTTTTAGAAAGAAGTTGTGAAGATAACACCTGCCCTGAAATGATTTCTCCAGATGAATGCATTGATACAAAAAAAATTCGGAGTTGTATTGAGTGTTTTTCATGTTTATCTGTTTGTCCTGTAATTAAAGAAAGTTCCGAATATGCAGGACCATATTTCATGAGATATTTATCTAAATTTGCATTGGACCCCCGAGATAAATATGATAGGGCGTTAAAAGGGTTTGAAGAAGGATTATACTGCTGTACTACTTGTGGAAAATGTAAAGAAGTTTGTCCTAAAGAAATTAGCATTCCAGGCGACGCCATCGAAAAATTAAGAGCCCTAGCTTGTAAAGAAAGTGTAGGTCCCTTGGAGGTTCATAAAGGAATTAAAAAACTCATATCTGAAACCGGGAGATCTGTAGATTATTTAGGAGACAGTTTAATAAAGACAGTTTCCTCAACAAAGTCAGGTGAAAAGAGATCTAATGTGGCATTTTTCACAGGATGTTTAGTAGACTACAGAATGCCCCATATAGGATTAACGCTACTTAAAATTTTAGAAGATCATGGTATTCACGTGGATGTTCCCCCGGGACAGGTTTGCTGTGGATCCCCCATGATTAGAACCGGTCAATTGGATATTATCGAGGATCTTGTGAAAAAGAATCAAGAAGCTTTGAAAGGATACGATATGATAATCACAGTTTGTGCTGGTTGTGGGGCCACTTTAAAGAAAGATTATCCAAAATATGGTGCTAAATTGAATGTTATGGATATCAGTGAATTTCTAGTTCAGAATATGGATTATACTAAATTAAATCCATTGAACATGAAAGTAACCTATCACGACCCCTGTCATCTAGCTCGAAGTCAGGGCATTAAGATCGAACCTCGAGAAGTTTTAAGTAATATTCCTGGGCTTGAGTTTGTAGAAATGGAAGAACCAAATAGCTGTTGTGGGTCTGGTGGTGGCGTTAAAGCAGGAAAACCTGAAATAGCTGCAAGTTTAGGTAAAAAGAAAGCGGAAATGGTTAAAAAGCTGGATGTTGATGCATTAATAACCATTTGTCCATTCTGTCAAATTCACATCAAGGATTCACTGGAAAAAGAAGGTTTAGGTGATATTAAAGTTTTAAATATATTGGAACTACTAGATATGGCCTATAACCAATAATACCATGATTAAGTTAGTATATCTCTAATTTTTTAATGATAAAATGAATTCCACCGACTTTTTAAAAAAAAATATTTCAGTTGTGTTTGTTGAACCTGAATCTCCAGGAAATATTGGTTTTTTAGCCAGGGCTATGAAAAATTTTGGTATAAGTAATTTAATACTCATAAATCCATGTAATTTAGAAAAAGAAGCTTATTATCAAGCCAGTCACGCGCGGGATGTAGTATCTAATTGTCAGATATACAAATCCATTGCAGAATTTTTAAGTGAAAATCCCGTTGATTTTTTAGTGGGTACCACAGGTACACCTGGTGGAAGCTATAATTTAGCAAGGATCCCCATAAAACCCATGGAACTAGGAGAATCACTTAACAATATTAACGGCAAAATAGCCCTATTATTGGGAAGAGAGGGAAATGGTCTGTCCAATGATGAGTTAGCACTATGTGATATTACAGTTAGCATACCTACAGATAAAAATTATCCCATTATGAATATTTCTCATGCAGCGGCCATAATTTTTTATGAAATATTTAAAAATAGACATCAATTTAATTTAGAAGGAATAGAAGAAGCTTCATTAGTAGAAAAAGAATATCTAATTAAGGATATGAGTGAAATTGTATCTAAAATAAATCTTCCACCACATAAACAAAAAACAGCACTTAAATCCTTTAAAAATATATTAGGTCGGGCTTTTGTTACAGGTCGAGAAGCACATACCCTCAAAGGAGTTTTAAGGCGAATAAATAATAAATTAAAATAATAATCAATATTCTAAGACTTAAAATCTAGACAAAATTTATTGGATTTATGAAACAAACTAGTTAAGTTGTGCTATCCACCCAATAAAGTAATATAGAATGAGTTCTTGATTTTTGCTGAATTCTAAAATTCTAAAAAACACAAGAAGTCTTTGAGAAAAAGTCTATTAAAATATCAGGAAATTAATTATTTTGTAGTAGGAAAAATTTTTTTGTAATAATTAATATTAATAGTGATAATTCTCAAATACAGATAAAAAAAATATAAAAGATTCATTAAGCGATTCTAAAAATAGGGGACAATAAATGGCCATTCTAAGTGATATTGATATTAAAAAATATTTGGAAGATGAACTGATAATAATTGATCCTTTAGAAGATCCTGAAAGACAAATTCAGCCATCTTCTGTAGATTTAAGAATAGGTAGTGAGTTTAAGGGTTTTAGAATTATCCGAAAGCCGTGTATAGATCCTAAAGATAAATCAGATATGGAATCGTATATGGAATCGTTCCATATTGAAGGAGATGAATCATTTATTATTCATCCCGGAGAATTTGCTTTAGCTACAACTTATGAAACCGTGCGGCTGCCTGCAAATCTTGTAGCGCGAGTAGAAGGAAGATCTTCCATGGGGCGGCTGGGAATTACCATGCACGTTACAGCAGGATATATAGATCCGGGTTTTCATGGCAAAATAACTTTAGAAATATCCAATATTGGTAAAATGCCAGTAGCTCTTTATCCCGGGCAGCGCGTCTGTCAAATAGTATTTGAAACTATGACTTCCCCTTCTGAAAAACCGTATGGCCATCCAGATAGAGATAGTAAATACATGGGACAGACCCGACCTGAAACAAGTAGAATTAAACACGATTATGAGTTAAAAAATGGTAAAATTTAATCGATTAAACGGATATTATCTAATTAAACTATTATTCTAAATATCCATTATTTATATTTAAATCAAAATTTTTTCAATTTATAAAGAGGAATATTTTATTTGTTTTTAAAAAAATATTAATATAGTTACGGAGATGATTTAATGAAACATGATAAGGTCATGAATATCGCTAAAAAGCGAGGATTCTTGTGGTCTTCATTTGAAATATATTCCGGAGTCGCAGGTTTCTTTGATTACGGTCCTTTAGGAGCTATTTTAAAAAATAATATTATGAGTAAATGGAGGGACTTTTATGTGGTGGGAGAAGGTTTTTATGAAATTGAATCCCCCACCATAATGCCCGAAGAAGCCCTCAAAGCATCAGGTCACGTGGATCACTTTACAGACCCCATGACAGAATGTAAAGACTGTGTGGATGTTTACCGAGCAGACCATATTATTGAAGAAGTTTTAGATGCTGATGTAGAAGGCCTTGAAAATCAGAAACTCAGCGAAATCATTTCTGAAAATCAGATAAGATGCCCAAAATGTGGAGGTCATTTGACCCATGTTTGGAGTTATAATCTCATGTTCCAAACTCTCATCGGTGCAAAAGGAAAAAAAACAGGATATATGCGTCCAGAAACCGCCCAAGGAATATTTATTCCTTTTAAAAGATTATTAAGATTTTTTAGGAATAAACTTCCATTTGGAGTAGTGCAGTTAGGTAAAGCTTATCGAAATGAAATTTCTCCAAGACAGGGAGTCATTAGATTGCGTGAATTCACCCAGGCAGAGGCAGAGATATTTGTTAACCCTCAGGATAAATCTCACCCCCGATTTTCGAAAATCAGTTCAGAAATACTTAATCTTTATTCTTCTAACAGTCAAATAAACAAAACGGAATCATTAAAGGTTACCGCTCAAGAAGCTTTAGATCAAAACATAGTGGCCAGCGAAATGCTGATTTATCAGCTTTATCTTGCCCAAAAATTCCTTAGAGAATTAGGAATACCCGATAATGCATTAAGATTTAGACAACATTTACCTACTGAAATGGCCCATTATGCAATTGACTGCTGGGATGTAGAGGTTTATCTTGATCATTATGGCTGGATTGAAATCATAGGAATTGCAGATAGAACTGATTATGACCTTAAATCCCATAGTACTTACAGTAAAGAAGATTTAAGAGTATTTATTGAGTATCCTGAGCCTAAAAATATTAAAAAAAGCATAGCAAAAGCTAACATGAAAACATTTGGCCCTGCATTTAAACAAGACGCGCCAGTATTAATAAAAGCCCTTGAAGAAACAGATGCATCAATTATCCAAACATCATTTAATGAGAAAGGCTATTTTGAAATTGAACTTGAAACTACCCATCGAATACTCCCAACCCATGTCAAATTTGAAGAAATAGAAGAAGTGATTAGAGGAGAAAAAGTATTCCCCCATGTTATTGAACCATCCTTTGGAATTGATCGTATTGTATACTCCGTTTTAATTCATTCATTCTATGATAAAGATGATACAAACTACTTCAAACTTGCCAAAGATATTGCCCCTGTGCAAGCTACAGTCTTGCCCCTCATGAATAAGAAAGAATTAGTGGATGTAGCTATAGATATACGGGAAAATTTAAGAGAAAATGGTTTTATTGCAGAATATGATTCATCTGGAACTATTGGTAGACGTTATGCACGTGCCGATGAAATCGGTGTTCCTTACGCCATAACAGTTGATTATGAGTCTATCGAAGATCAAACTGTGACCATTAGAAATAGAGACAACTCACAACAAAGTAGGATTGCAATTTCTGATATAAGCAATATTTTAGAGAGTCTCATGAATTCTAAAATAAAATTTGAAGATTTATAAATCCAACAAGGATTATATATTTCTTTTTTAATTAAATAATATTTGAATGACTTATTTTTAATTATTCTTCTTCAAAAGAGATTTATAATTTACTTTTTGTGCTGACTGTAAATGATATGCAAATAAATCGTTACCCCATTCTAAAATCTCATTATCCTGACCCATAAGAAGTTTAGTAGAATCGTATTCTCCATTTTCAAAAAATAAACCTATGGACATGAATTTTTCAGATATTACATAAGCAATGTCCAGTCGTGCAATTAGAAATATTTTTAAATTTCCTTTTTTTAAATATTTTTTCAGTTCCATATAGCCGCAATGATCAATTAAAGTTTCAAATATTTCACGAGTTAAAATTAGATCTACTTTACCTCCTCGATTCAAAGTAAGTTTAATATTATCAAGGTGCCGGGGAAAACAAACAGGTAACGCAGCTTTAATATTATTTGCATTGGAAAGCATATCCAGATATGTGGTAAATGGTTTTTCAACATTTTCCAATATAGATTCAATCAAATATGCATTTTTCAGCCTATGAAATCTATTTTTAAGATGCTTAGGAATTCCATCCAAACAATGATCCTTCCAAAAGATATCATGCCTATTCAAAATAGTGAACGTCTCAATCAAATTAATCAATTTTAAAGCAACCAAACTACCTTTAGATGATAAAAAAGATAAATCCCCACGCCGTGAAACTAAATTTCTCTTTTCAAGTTGAGTTATAGCATGTAAAACAGTTGAGGATGAAGTAAATGTTTCTTCCCTTAAATCAGCTGACTTTTTTGGAGAGTCATATAAACTCAACATTATTTTCATTCGAATATTGGAAACCAATAAAAATTTAACATCGTCATATGTTTTTTCTAACAGGTGCGACTCTTTATTTTTCAACACTACCACCTATGATACTAAAATTTTTGCAAGAGTTTTGACATTTAATTTTTCAGATTTTTTATAGTATTCCCTATATAATCTCATTCCCCAATCCACTGCTCGGGGATCATAACTCACCAAGTCACGATTTTGATCATAAATACCGTCTGATCCAAATAGGCCTATTGAAATAAATTTATCAGTAACTGTAAAAGCTATATCCAGATTGCCCCCTGCATAACGTCGAATATTAAGGTTTTTATTGGTAATAGCCTTGCTGAGATCTCTAAAATCGGCGGAAATAACTGTTTTTTTTATTATTTCATCTGATAAAATTAGTTCAATATCGGTATCACTCTGGATCAATTCGTCGAATAATTCAATGAAATCTGGATGAGAGATTGGAGAAACACCATAAATCACAGTAGATCCTATGACAATGTCTTTGTAAGTATTATGGGGTTTGTAAATATCAACTGCAGTAGATCTTACAAGTTCAGCCGTCATGAAAACATCGATTTCATTTAAAAATTTATCAGGAATACCCTTTAAATTATGGTTTAACCATAAATCTTCGAAATTATTAGCGACATACATATATCTATGGAAATCCCAAATTCGATCTAACTTCAGGACCCCCATTTGTGATAATTTATATTTATCATCAAATTTTTGAACGAGACCTTCTTCTTGTAGACGTTTCATGTTATTAGAAAGTGTAGCAAAGCTCAAATCATACTCTTCTTTGATTTCTTTCATACTTTTTAAACCATCACTTAAGCTAACTAATATTTTGAGCCTGATCCCTGATTTTACCATGAATTTCAAGTCTTCTTGAACAAAATCATACAAATCAAAGAGATTATCATGTTCACTCATATTTTAACCCCGAATTGAATAGATATATTTTCTATTAATTACTTAAAAAGGATAGTACAAAAACTCTTCTTAAATGCATAAAAATGTTAAAAGTGATAATATGATTGATGGACATATACATGCCGACACCAGGCCATATGAAGATTTTGAAAAAATGGCAATCTCCGGAATAAATGCTGCTATTTCTTGTGCACATGACCCTCTAAAAATGAGCACGTCTGCAGTTATTTTCGACCATTTTGACAGGTTAGTTAATAATGACCGAGAAAGGGCTGCAAAAAATGGATTAACATTATACTTTGCCCTGGGTATTCACCCTAGAAGCATATCATCTGATTTCGAGAAAGTGCTTCATAAATTACCGAAAATTTTAAAAAATGAACGCGTAGTGGCAATTGGAGAGATTGGATTAGAAACCACGTCACCAAAAGAAATCGATGTGTTTATCCAACAATTAAGAATTGCAGATGACTTAAAAGCAAAGGTTATTGTACACACACCTCGTACTAACAAAAAAGAAGTAACTGAAATTACCAAAAACATTTTACTTGAAAATATAGAACCGAAAAGGGTTTTGATTGATCATGTAGATTTCACTATTGTAGATTCATTAATAGATGAACAATTTACACTTGGGTTAACAGTACAACCTCTGAAAATGAGCCCTAAGGATGCTTTTATTCTTTTAAATGATTATGGTCTTGAAAAATTCGTTTTAAATAGTGATATGAGTTCATCACCATCTGATCCATTATCCGTGCCTAAAACGGTCCATGAACTCAGGATGAATGGATTTGATGAAAAAGATATCCAATTAGTTTCTGAAACTAATGCCGCTAAATTCTTTAATATATCTTAAAGAATTAATAGTTGTAGTATCACAGCGGCCCCATTTTACCAACACATTTTTTTGCATAGTCATTGGCAAAATGTAAACACTCAACCCATGGTTTATTACTAATCCATTTAGCTACAAATCCTGCTGCAAAAGCGTCTCCGGCACCAGTAGTATCTACTACTTTTGCTTTGCCTACAGGATCATGAATTTCCTTATTTTCAACAAAAAGTGTAGCGCCATTAGCGCCCTGTGTAATTATAACTGCGGAAACTCCTTCATCTATCAGGAGTTTAGATCCTTCCATAATATTATTCCCTGTTAAAATTTCAACTTCTTTCTCATTTAAAAATAATATATCTGTGTTTTGAAGCACGGGTTTTAATTTTTCAATTCCATAAGAAGAAAGTAAAGCACCCGGTGCAAAAGAAAGTTTTTTAGCATATTTTGCAGCTTTTTGTGCTACTTCCCAGTATATTCCAGTTAAATGCAGCATTTCAGAAGATTTTATATACTCAGTATCCTCAGGAGTTAATTTAAGTTTTTCATTAGCCCCTAGAAAAGAATAAATAGAACGTTTTCCACTGTTATCCACACTTATGAAGGCCTTACCTGTGGGATATTCTATTTTTTTAAGGCGTTTGCTATTTATTCCCCTATTTTTCAAATCATTCTGGATGATGTTTCCCCAATAATCATTCCCAATCCATGTAATCAACCCACTGGGCAGGCCCAGTTTAGACATATTAGCCGAAAAATTAAATGCAGACCCTCCAGGTGACGTCTGGAGATTTTCAATATACATTTCCCCATCTACTTCTACAAAATCAGGAACTTTCATAATAAAGTCCATATTGCAAGTTCCTAAACTTACAATTTCTAAAGGCAACGAATCACATCTTTAAATAAAGAATTAAAAAGAAATAAAAAAAATAATTAAATTAATTATCTTCGACCCATTAAACCACTAATGAGTTTAGTAATAACTCCTTTCTTATCCGGTTCAATTGGTTGATATTCTTCACCAATTAAATCAGCGGCCAGCTTCATGATTGCATTGGTGGTTGGAGATTTTGGATTTTTAAGAACAATAGGTTCTCCAAATGCAGCAGCACGGCTTACCTCATGATCATCAGGAACCACTGCAATTACTGGAACTTCCAGAATAGTTTCAATTTCATCGACAGTTAAGAATGTTTTATCGTGTTGTTCCCGATTAATTACAACACCAATAATATTTACCCCTAATTTAGATGCGATAATCTTGGTTTTTAAGGCATCACTAATTGAAGGAACTTCAGGAGTAGTGACTAACAATAATTCATCAGCCGCTGCCAAAGCAGATAGTGCATCTTTTTCCAAACCCGCAGGAGCATCTATTAATAATATATCTGTGTCTTCAACTAATTTTGAAAGTGCTTCTTCTAAACGATCCATTTTGACATTTCGAAGGCCTTCTAAAGATATACCTGCCGGGACAACTCTAACCCCACTGGGTCCTTCGTAAATTGCATCTTCAATTGATGCTTCGCCAGCTAGAACTTCATGTAAAGTAACGGATTTACCTTCCATACCTAGAATAAGTTCTAAATTAGCCATAGCAATATCTGCATCAAGCACTACAGTTCGCTCACCATAAGTGGATAAAGATACTCCTAAATTAGCCGTTATAGTCGTTTTTCCGACTCCTCCTTTTCCTGAAGCAACAGTGATAACTCTGGTCATTTAATACCTCCTAAAATAGATCCTACAATAAATCTGAAATTCTAATTATTATTATTTATTATAATAAATTTTGTTTATTATAAATATAATTATTTATGTCCCCTATATTAAATTATATTATTAATGAATTTCTATACTGATATCAAAATTGTCTACAATCTGAGGGTATTCCCTGAAGCTCTTTCTAATTTCCATTTCAGAAATTTCTAAAATTTGATATCTCAAATTTTCAACAGCTTTTGAATCGCCCATTATTCTGGAAAAAATACCTTTTCCTTCGTATTCGCAGATTATTTTTATTTTTCCACCTAACTCACGATTATTTTCTAAAAATACAATGACTTCCGTGCCTCTGATTTTTGGAATACCCATAACAGATTTTTTAACTCTATTCATAATCGTTAATTCAATTCCTTCCAGTTCAGAATTACTTACTGTACCGCCTTTATATGTTTCAAGAACTTTATCTGCATCTTCTTCTTCAAAGTCTTTCAAACCATATTTTTTCATAAGCTCTAAACGATCAACGGGTACTGTGAATTCTTCTTCATCCATAACCTCTTCCGATTCAACCTCAAGTTCGGGTTCAAGAGTAGGCTCAGGCTCAGGCTCAGGCTCAGGCTCAGGCTCAGGCTCAGGCTCAGGCTCAGGTTCAGGCTCAGGAATAGGCTCAACCTCAACAACAGGTTCTACTTCAACTGGAGTTTTTTCAGCAATTCTCTTTTTATAAGCTAATTCCTCTTCAGCTTTAAGTTCTTCAACTGATTTTCTATAGCTGGCTTCTTTAGGATTAAAGTAAGTATCCTCGTAGCCCCCATAATCATCTTGTATTTCTTCTTCCCTAACTTGTTCAGTAATATCAAAGATAGGATCCAGTTTGTATGCCTTGTTTAAATCAATAAGATAATCAACTTGAGAAGGTTTTAATTCGAAAACTTCGAGAAGAGTATCGCTTTTGTCCATTGAATCAATAATGCTTTCCAATGCATCATTTTTGATATGCCGATCATATGATGCAGCAACCTGAGATCCCTCTTTAAATAGAAGATATCCCTCTTCAGAACCATGAGTAATTCTGATAAACCCATTGTATTCCTTCTCAGACATTTTCTCCATAAGTTCTGAAAATTCCAGTTCATCTGCATATGAAACTTGAGAAGGTTTAGTTATTGGTAATTCCATTTTACATACCTCAAACAAGGCCTGTTCGACTAAAATAGTAATATATTGAATAAAAAATTATTTTAATCTTTTCTTATTAGTTTAATCTCAGGAGGAGTTATTATAACAATATTTTTTCCATTCTGACATAGCAATATTGCTTCTACACCTTTTTCTTTACGAAGAGCTTTGAGTTTTTCACCAGCTATACGTAAATCATCTGGTGACTCATTTTCTAAATAACTAAGATCTAAAATAATAGGATTTTTTTCTTCTGTGATTTGAGCAATTGCGTAATCAATATCCTCGGAATTTTTTGCTTTCATTAACACTATTTCATAAAATGAATGTTCTGGAACTATAATTGGTTCTTGTTCTTCTTTTTGTTCTTCATCTTCATCAAGACCCAGGTTTTTCTTTACAAAATCCATTACGTCTTTCATCAAATCTCCCCTATATAATCCTTAATTACTTTAAGTAATCTTGAAGAACCCCCATTCCTCACATCTGCAGTTGGAAGCCCGTATTTAGACTCATATTCTGCGATTAAATTATTTCCTTCCACATTTCTTAAATTCAACGAAATCCCTAATACTTTTGTGGGTTCAACTGATTCTATTGCATTAATTTCATCCAGTATTCCTCTTGGTTTCCTATATGGATGATTGGGCCTGTGACATAGAATAGTTGCATCAGGTGATGAACCAATAAGTATGGATGCAGATAAACCTCTGGGATGAGGATTTCCCAGTTCTGTTAAACTGGATTGGCTTTCCACAAAAATTATATCGGGGTCTCTCTCTTCTTCCATATAACGTATTGAACCCATCAGGGCAGACGCAACATCCATTACTGAGAGACTACCTGCGCGAAAATTCAAATCTACTGGTTGTTCTAAACCCATTTCATCAGTAGAGATAACAGCTACTTCCAATCCCTCTTCTTTTGCCTGTTTACCAAGTAATCGAGTAGTTGTCCTTTTTCCACATTCTTGTGATGTTCCACCGACATATATTACTGGATTTTTATGTTTATAATCAATTTTAGGTAATAGTTCACAGCATTTCGATGGAGCTATGCCAAAAATTTTGTCGATATTATCCAATCTAGGACTTATCTCCTTGATTGAAACATTTTTTTGTTTTGCAAATAACAGTAATGATGGATTTTCAGATAAAGGAAGCGATCTAAAAGATGCAACTACATTTTTCCCTTTATCTATGGCTTCAACAGCATATTTAAGTGCAGAACCTTCAGCGCCTATTGGTAACATTATGGCCACACTATTAGCATCAGTTCGTTCTATCAAGTTAATAAGATCGGGTGATACAGAACATCCACAGAAGGGTTTCCCATGCTTTGAAGAGTCATCATCTACAAAACCAACTGTTTCCACACCTTCAAAATTAGCGAACTTTTCTCCTCCTCCTCCGCAACCAATGACAATAAATGGATTAAGCTCTTGAAGTTCTTCAACAGAAGATACTATATACAAAGAATCACTCCTTAATAGTAATTGTGGTGAAATCAAATAGAAAGTTTAATTACTTATTTATACTTATTTAATTAATAAATGATTAAAGCATATATACTTTAGGTTAAATACTCTATTTATTGATGGAGGCATAATATGATAGCAAGAATACTTAAAGACTTAGGTAGGATCAACGGGGTAAATGGTTCTTTAGTGGTAGGAAAAGATGGTTTAATTATCGAAACCGAAGTGCCTTCAGACATAGATGCCGAACTAGTGGCAGCAATGTCCTCAGCTGTATTCGGTACTGCCGAAAGATCAGCAGAAGAAATGAAACATGAGCCCCTTGAGCAAGTGATGATTGAAGGAAGTAGAGGTAAGACTTTAATGATCGATGCAGGTGAAGGAATTTTAGTTCTCATCACAGATATCGATATAAATCTAGGTCTTATCCGTATTGAGATGAGGAGAAGCGCTGAGCGTGTTAAAGACTTATTAAGTTAATTAAATTTTATTATCTTAACTTTTATCACAAGATAATAATTTTTATTAAATTAAAAGAATTTATATCGATAATTTAGCGTTAGCCTTATTTAAATCATAAAATCGAACTGGGGAGATAAAGCTTGAAAAAGCCTTATGTGATATTGATTGGGAGTGCTTCTGGAATAGGGAAATCCACCATAGCTTCTGAACTCGCAAAAGAATTAGGCATAAAACACCTGATTGAAACTGATTTTATTAGAGAAATAGTTAGAGGTATAATTGGTCCAGATTATGCTCCTGCTCTCCATAAATCTTCCTTTGATGCATACACTACCTTAAGAGACAAAGAAAGATTTAAAGATAATAAACGTGCCTTAATTAATGCTGGTTTTGAAGAACACGCTTCTTTTGTTATTCCTGCAATCGAAAAAGTCATAAAAAGAGCTGTTGACGATTCTGATGACGTGGTAATAGAAGGTGTGCATTTAGTGCCAGGATTAGTAAATATGGATAAATTCAAAAACGACGCATCTATCCATTTTTTTATATTATCTGCAGATGAAGACGTGCATAAAGAAAGATTCGTTAAAAGAGCCATGAAAATCAAACGTGGCGGTAAGCATTTAGAATATTTCAAAGAAAATAGAACTATTCACAATTATTTAGTTGCTCAAGCCACGGAACACAATATTCCTGTTATCAACAACCAGGATCTTGAATCCAGTAAAAAAAGGATGCTTTCACTTATTAGAGAGATCTGTAAAGTGATGATTTTAAAGCATCCAGTGGATAGTTTAGAAGATGAAATTGATATTGTGCTTGAAAAATATGGTGGTAGAATAGTTGATGTTTCTTATTTTCTTCCAGGTTCTGGAGAGCCCCTTAAAAGGAATGTGAATGTTTACGATCCCCTGGAAGCAAAGAGATTTGTAAAACATCTGAAAGAAAACCCAAAACGAAAAAAAGATTTAGAAAAACTCTACGAACTATCAGACAATGTTCACAGCCATAAGATTTGTGCTCCGGACAAGGAAACATTGCAGAGAATGATTGAAGATTTGGGTAAAAGTGGATTTATTTTTAAAAAAGATGGAACTATTCCACCCAAAGCAGCAAATGACAATCATAACGCTTAAATTTATATATTCCTATTGTTTTTACCATTATCATTCCATTAATTAATTTTTTTAAGCGACCTAAAATCAAGGAGATAAAATATTGAATAATATGAAAATGGATTGTCCAGTTTGTCATGGGCAAAAATGTATGGACGTGATTAACCGTACAGAAGAAATACCTTATTTTGGTGAAATTATGGAGTCTTTACTACTTTGTAGCTCCTGCGGATATCGCCATACAGATGTTATATGTTTAGATCAAAAAGAACCCGTCCATTATTCCCTTCAAACAAATGTCCAACGACTTAATGCACGTGTGGTCAAATCTCAATCCGCAACTCTCACCATACCTGAATTGGGATTGAAAGTAGAACCCGGCCCCAAGTCATTGGGATATGTTTCTAATATAGAAGGAGTATTGGAAAGATTTCAGACTGCAGTTAAAACGGCTATGAATTTATTTGATGACGAAACCTCTCAAAAAAATGCTACTATAATACTGGAAGAATTAGATAAAGTCCGCAGCGGAGAAAAATCCGTTGAAATAATACTGGAAGACCCATTTGGCCAAAGTTTTATTGCCCATCCTGATGCTTCAAAAAGGAAATTAGAAGAAGATGAAATAAAAAAATTAAAGACTGGTTTTATAACCATTGAAAATGATGAATACTGCGAATAGATTAATTAAATAGATAATTAATTTATAGATAAAAAAAGAATAGGAAAATTGAGTTTCAGATTATCTGAAATGTTCATCCTCTTCTTCTTCGTCCACATCTTTCAATTTCAAAGTCCTCTTTACATCCATGCTTAATGCATCACAATCTGCTTTAATTGCATCCATGTGCATTAAAATCCTTTCTTTTTCTTGATTGATTCTTTGAATATTTTGATAAGGATAAATAGATTCTTTTAGCATTTCATATTCAATTGTGGTGTAAGGATATTCATTTAATTGTTTGCATACATTTACTAAAACATCACCTAAAAACCGGTTCATCTCGACTTTTACTCTTTCCCGGATCATTTTATCACTATCCAGGTTCTGTTTCATTAATCGTACAACTTCAGCTTTAGCAAAAGGCAAACTTTCTTCTTCATCTTCTTCAATAAATTCTTCTGAAGTTTCATCTAAAGATTCTTCATTTTCTTCCGCTTCTTCTGAGTTATATTCTTGATCTTGCATCTCATTTTCATCTATCATTCTTAGCCTCCAATGAATTAATTATATTGTTCAATAAATACTATTGTTTCTATCAATATAATTGAATAACAAAGTATATAAATGTATTCAAAATTAAGAGAGTTATCCTAATTTTTTTTAATAGTGAATAATGCAACCTACTGAAAAATTGAAGGGAAATTGCATATAATGATTAGGTCCTCACTAAAAAAAATCAGTTATATGGAAATAGTTTAATATATTTTTATCCAATCTGAATTAATTCCAGAGAAAGATCAAGAATAGGAGCAGAATGTGTAATGAATCCCATAGAAATAACATCAACTCCACTTAAAGCATAATCCACCATATTATCCGGGTTTATTCTCCCTGAAGCCTCAATTATAACATTTTCTCTTAGATCTAATTTTACTAATTCATTTAGAATTTTTTTAATGTCCTCCGGTGACATATTATCCAGCATAATAATATCTACACCCATCTGAGCAGCTAAAATAGCATCTCCTAAAGATTCAACTTCGACTTCTATTTTTTTGGTGAAGCTAACATTTTTCTTGGCTTTATCAATGGCCGCCTTTAGATTGCCAACCGCCGCAATATGGTTATCTTTCACCATTACGCAGTCATCTAATCTGAACCTATGTGTATCCCCTCCCCCAGCCTTTACAGCTTGTTTTTCAAAAAATTGAATTCCGGGAGTAGTTTTTCGAGTAGCAGCGATTATAATATCAGGATTTGCTTGTAAAGCTTTATTAACCATTTTTGCAGTTAAAGTAGCTATTCCACTCATTCTCATCATTAAATTAAGAATTGTGCGCTCCACACTTAATATTGAACGAACATTTCCTTCTATTGAGATAATAATATCATTCTCAGTTACTGTATCCCCATCTAAGTAATTAACAGAATAATCTAAATCAAAATCAGCAAGAATCATCTCTGCAACATCAACACCTGCAATGACTCCTTTTTCTCTGGATAAAATTTCGGCACGGGCATGCATATCATGATCAATAAGTGCATTGGTAGTGATATCCTCAAACCCAATATCCTCTCTTATCATCTGTCTAAGTGCATTTTTCATATATAATCTCCATATAACTATATCTAAAAGGAAGTTAAAGTTTTTATGCAAATTAAATTATAATAGCTTAGAAAAACTTAAGTAACTTAATTTAATATCTAATCTCTGAGATTTTGTATTGTAAATATAAACAATTAATATAATACAAAACTCAATGAGATTATAGTATCTCCCATATATAATTAGCATGAAATTATTTCTGTGTATATTCTCAATTTCATAATAGGAATACTTCAAAGGACTAATATGAAATTATAATTATACTTTCTATAAAAAATAATTATATACTATTCTAATTAATTATTTGTAATTGTGATTCAAATGGAATTAATATTCTTAGGAACATCCTCAGCGGTCCCATCCAAATATAGAAACCATACAGCTATAGCTTTAAAAGCATTTGGTGAGGTTTTTTTATTTGATTGTGGAGAAGGCACCCAAAGGCAGATGTCTCAAATAAAATTGAGTCCTATGAAAATAAATAAAATTTTCATAAGTCATTTGCATGGAGACCACATACTAGGAATACCTGGAATAATTCAGTCCATGGGATTTAGAGGTAGAAAAGAACCTTTGCATATTTACGGTCCACCCGGGTTAAATGATGTCCTGAAATCAGCGCTTAATCTGGGTTATTTTTCAATGGACTTTGAAATCCACAGCCATGAATTAGATGAAGGACTTATAATAGAAAAAGAGGATTATAAAATAGAATGTGTTAAAACCCAGCACAATGTTCCTAATTTATCATATTCCATTCAAGAAATAAAAAAACCGCGATTTATTAAAGAAAAAGCTATTGCATTAGGTTTAAAACCAGGCCCTGATTTTGGTAAATTACATAGAGGCATATCCGTACATTTTAAAGATCGTATGATAAAACCTGAAGAAGTTCTTGGTGATGAACGAAAAGGTATAAAAATTACTTATTCCGGAGATACTCGCCCCTGCGAAACTATGATTAAATTAGCAAAGGATTCGGATATTCTAATTCACGAATCAACTTTTGAAGCGGGGCAAGAATCCAAAGCCTCGGAAACCGGCCATTCCACAGCTCATGATGCTGCAAATATTGCTAAAAAAGCAGGAGTTAAATCTTTAATTTTAACCCACATCAGCACCAGATATAAAAAATCAAAACAATTAAAAACTGCAGCACAGGAAATATTCAAGAATACTATGATTGCTGAAGATTTAATGGTAGTTGAGGTAAAAACTGAGAAATTTTAACCATTAAGAACTCGAAATAAAACTGGAGGACAATAATGAGTCTAAATCTTATTTCAAACCCACTTATTAAGAATTTACTATTAATAGCCACTACATTTTTAGTGGCCATTATTATCATAAAATGGGCCAATTATTTCATTAAAAAAATGGGCCAGCGTTGGGAAATTGATCTTACAGTTATCCAGGTTTTAAATGATTTAGTTAAGTATGGAATTTATATTATTGCATTAGTTATAAGTTTAAAAGAACTAGGAATTGATATAACTGCAATAGCTTTAAGTTTAGGAATAGTAGGTGTAGCTGTAGGTTTTGCTGCTCGGGACACGTTATCTAACTTTATCTCAGGAATGTTTATTTTAGCAGATAAAAGTTTTAAAGTAGGGGATACAATTGAAATTTCAAACCAAAAAGGAAAAGTGACCAAAGTAGGATTTAGAACCACTACCCTAACCACACCAGATAATAGTGTGATAACCGTGCCTAACTCCACTTTTTCTAAAAATCCTTATTTGAATTATACATATATGGATCGTAGAAGAGTTGATTTGCGAGTCAATATTCCCTATGACTTTGAGCTTGAAGAATTAACCGAAAAAATTGAAACTCTTGTAAATAACTTTGATTGGGTGAGAAAAGAACCAAAACCCAAGATATTAATACTTGAACTGAAAGATGTAGGAGTTCAAGCTAAAATCACCGCATGGACTGATGATCCGTGGGAAGTAGCCCAGTACAAAACTTTAATGGCTGAAAAAATCAAAAAAATATTGGTAATTGACAATGAATAAAAGTAAAACATTTTTTTTAATAATCATTAGTTTATTTATTATTTTTTCTTTTAGTGTATTATTTACCAGTTATTCTGGATTAAATCAGCTAAATAATACGTCCCAAGCAGAAAAAAATAATTTCCCAGTTTTAAAAACTAAAATAGGTCTCCGTGCGGATATCACTGAGCCAACCCAATCTTTAGCAAATTCCCGGCTAATTATTCCTAAAATCAATGCAGATTATCAAATCAGAACAGATACAGTTAATAAATATAATTCTGTTTATCATTATCCTAATAGCGTTCTACCTGGAGAAAAGGGAGAATGTGGATTGTTGGGACATAGAACAACTTTTTCGGCCCCATTTAAAAAATTAAACACCTTAAAAATAGGCGATGAAGTAATAATAGAGGATTTGGTAAGTTCAAAGAAATATATTTATCAAGTTACATCTAATGGGGATGATATTCGCTGGGATTATAAAACAAAGCCTATTCAATTTTCAAAAGGTGGAGAATCTCGTTTAATGTTAGTTACATGTTATAGGCCTGGTAAAAAAACAGGAGCATGGGTGACTCACTGCAAATTGGTTTCAGTTTCTAATTAAAACTATTTTTTATCTTCCACCCCACTCATATCCTTTTTATTTTTAAAAAATAAGCAGTTTTTCGATTTTTATCCAGAAAATATAATAACAAAATATATCAAAAGAAATAATAATAGGTATAACTGAGAAAATATTAAGTTCCTTTTAATCAGAATTACTTTAGAATATAATTAAATATTTAAAAGTTAAATAAATGGATGTAGCCCAAAGAAGAAATTTTATTTAGAATATCACGGGAAACGGGCAGGTATTCAAATGGGGTCTGAACTCAAGATTAAATTAAAAAAAACCTTAGAAAAAATAGAAAGTATCCGTGGCGTAGATGGTACTTTGGTTGTAGATAATCAAGGGGAAATTTTGTATAGTAACTTATCATCTGATGATGTTTTACTTTTTGGATCCATGGCCAACATAATCAGCAATTCATCTGAAAAATTACTTGATCTTTCAAAAAAAGGTTCAATTGAAAGAGTACTTGTTGAATCATCAAATGGTAAAGCTTTATTTTTAAATCTTGAAAAGGCACATTTAGTATTACTTTTAGGTAAAAAAACCAATATTGGAATGGTTATACTCTCTTCAAAAAAAGTTGCTGAATCCATAAAAGAAATGGAAGAAATTAAAAAATTACCCGTTTATATTGAAGAAGTGCCAGAAATAGAAATTGAAACCCCCGTTGTAGAAGTAGGTGAATTAGAATCTGTGCTGGAAGATGTGAAACCAGACGAATCTGTGATTCATGCTGAAATTAGTGAAGTTAAAAGCGAAACTACCAATCTAGAATTAATACCACCCGAAAACACTGAAATTATTGAAACCCCTGAAGCTTTAGAAATAACAGAAGAACCAGACATTGATGAAAAATCAAAACCGTTAAACATTGAAGAGGGCATATCTAAAGACTCAGTTCCATTTAAAGTCGAAGAAACGGTTTTTAGTGACGATGAGCTAACTGATAGCGAAGAAAAAATAATGGAACCTCCTGAGACAGGAATTCCTGTAATAAAACCACCATTATCATTTCCCGTTCTTCCTGAAAACGTGGTTATCCCCGAAAACTTGCAGGAAAGATCTGAATTAATTATTGATATTTATGAAGCCATAATGTTAGCAATGTCCATAGGTGCCAGTAAGATTATGGGAGTTTCACCTGCCAGAGGTATGTTGAAAAAATCGCTTCCCTATGATAAGTGTCCTGAAATACTAAATGGTGTCGATGTTAAAAGTAACTCTGCACTTCAATTTGAAGCAGTTCGTACTAATCTAGAAAATTTCCCGGTTGAAAGTCGGGTTGATCAAACTATTAATGATTTTACCACAATAATATCTGCCATAACAGACAACTACGGTCGAGTGATGGGATACGACGCATTTAGAGGTATGATTAGACCAGAATTTAAGAAAATTTATAAATCATTTGGTCCTGCCATGGAAAAACTCGGGATTAAAGAAAAGATCCACCCTGAGCTTAGAGAGATTCTAGTATCTTAAAATCAAATTATTTTTTTCATATTTTCATTACCGTTTAATTAATTATGGCGGTTTATTCCACTCTAAATAAGTTAATTACTCTTTATATTGAAAATATATATTATCTATTGAAAGTTTTTTATAGATGTTTCAAATAATTATTTAATGATGGCCCTATTAAAAAAGATAACATATGTTAAGATTATTAATGTCTGAGCCATCTGCAAAAATTTCAATTCACAGTAATTCTAAAAATTTAAAATAAGATTATACAGTTACGTAGGGAATAATATGTTAAAAAAAATCCAGGAAGAGATATTGCAGCTCAAAGAAGATAAAAATGCAATTATATTAGCTCACAATTATCAAACCAAAGAAATACAGGAAATTGCAGATTTTATTGGCGATTCTTTAGAATTATGTATCAAAGCAACCCAAATCACCGATAAAGACCTTGTTGTGTTCTGTGGTGTTGATTTCATGGCAGAAACCGCATACATCCTTAATCCCGAGAAAAAAATCGTTATACCAGATGCCGGTGCCGAATGTCCTATGGCTCATATGTTACCTGCGGGTGAAATTAAAAAAGCCAAAAAAAGATTTCCTGATGCTGCAGTAGTGCTTTATGTTAATACACTTGCTGAGGCAAAAGCTGAAGCAGATGTTCTTTGTACTTCTGCTAATGCCATTAAAATAGTTGAAAGCTTAAAAGAAAAAACCATCTTATTTGGACCAGACTCTAATCTGGCAGGGTATGTTTCTCAAAATACAGATAAAGAGATAATTCCCATACCTGAAAATGGCCATTGTTATGTACATAAAATGTTCTCTCCAAGCGACATTTTACTTCTTAAAGAAAAATATCCTGAAGCAGAGGTTTTGATTCATCCAGAATGTGATAGTGAAGTTCAAGAAATGGGTGATCAAATTTTAAGTACAGGTGGAATGCTAGATCATATCCACGCATCTAATGAAAAAGATTTCATTATAGGGACTGAAATTGATATGGTAACCCGTATAAAAAGAGAAAATCCTGATAAAAATCCAGTCCCTGCATTTGCAGAAGCGATATGTGAAAATATGAAGTTGCATACCTTAGAAAAAGTCAAAAATTCTTTAATTAATGAAGAATTTGTGGTTACTGTTCCCGAAGATACTATGAAAAAAGCATTGAAGTCTGTGGAAAGAATGCTTGAACTTTCAAAGTAATTAAAAAAAATTCAATCCACACTTATTAATTCATATTTTTTAGCACCAATTCCTAATTTTTCAGCGTATTCTAATTGTTTTTTACCATCCACAGATTTCCAGATCCCCTGGAATTTATCTTCTCCAGGTGAAAAATTTTTTTCAAGGAGATTATTTTCAATTCCTTTTTGTTGATTTACAAGATCATAACTGGCCATGTCAATTGCTACAGGGTCCTTTGAGGCTAGTATCCCAATATCTGGAACAAACGGTGCATCACTCCACCCTACACAGTCACAGTCAGGAGTTATATTGATTAAAAAATTGATGTATGCTGTTTTTTCGGATTTATTCTGGATTGCACCCCAAGCATACTCCATCATTTTTTCAATGAAAGTGGGGATTTCATTCTCCCAATCAAGATCAATAACACTATTAGAACAAGTATCCAGACAATTCATGCATGCAATACAAGAATCGTAGTTAATTATCACTTGGTTTTTCTCATCACCTGTCATCAAATGCATGGCATCCACTGGACATGAGGGTACACATAACCCACAAGCACTGCAGTCATTATTAATAATCGGCTTGGCAGATTCATGTTGATCCAGTTTTCCACCGATAGTTGCACAGCCCATGGCTAAATTTTTCAAAGCTCCACCAAACCCACTCATGCCATGGCCCTTAAAATGAGAGACTACCATCATTGAGTCAGATTTTAAAATATCCCCTGCGATTTTAACTTCTTTAAAATGTTTTCCATTTATTTTCACTAGTTTTTCATTCTGACTTTGCAGTCCATCTGCAATAATTAAAGGCACACCTACAACAGAATAAGAAAACCCATTTAATATAGCTGTCTGTATATGATCCACAGAATTATGCCTGCTACCAAAATACAAAGTATTAGTATCAGTTATAAAAGGTTTAGAACCATTGTTTTTTATCTTATCTATTATGTGTCGAATCATTACCGGACTAACATATGAATCATTTCCCCTTTCCCCAAAGTGAACTTTAACTGCAGTTAAATCATCTTTATTAAATATTTCTCCAAATCCTGCCCTCTCAAAAAGCCTTTCAATTTTATTTGCATTATTCTCAAAACTGCTTCGAGACCTGAAATCTGCAAAATATACTTCTCCCACCATTTTATCTTTTCCTTTCAATTGTATTAGGGTAAATCACTTAAATTTAAAATCCGCAGTGTGCCTTTTTATTGCAAACCAGTATTTAGATAATTCATTATCTAATTCTTTATAGTTTTTATATCTTGAACTGACTAGCTTCCAAAACTGATTAGTATGGCCAAATTCCACAAGGTGTGCCATTTCATGAAAAACCACATATTCAATTAAATAATCCGGGAGGTATTTCATCATAGTATTGAATTTAAGATTACCCTGGCTATCGCAACTTCCCCAGCGAATTTTCATTTTTCTAAAAGTTATTTTGTGGGGAATACTATCTATCTTAATTGCATAAAAATTTATTAAATCATGTACTTTTTCTTTTAATTCCATTTCACAGCATTTTAAATTTAAATTACATGATTTAGAATCATTAATCATGGAAAGTTTTGCATATATCCATTCCTTATTTTTTTGGATGATTTCTTCATGATTTTTAAATCCTTCAGGTAGGATTAAAATCAAATCGCCTGTTTTTATTTCTAATCTAGGATACTTTATGGAACGGTGCACCACTTTATATTCAAACTCCAAATCACCGATTACTGCTTGATTAATCATTTAACTCATAATTATTTTATTTTAATTCTTAAAGTTATGGGGTGGCAGATAACATTAAACGCAGTTATTAATCTGTTAATTATATTTAATATAAAACTAATAAATAGATACAATGCGACGTACCCATATTGTGGAAATGGTTTAAAAAGGAGGTTTTAGATGCTTTTTAGTGTTGCAGGGCATGAAGTTAAAGCAGAAATAGAAAAAAAACATACCTTTAAATCTAAACATTCTGAAAATAGTTTAGAACATCTTAAAATTCATTTTCAAGTATATAATCGGACTAAAGTTCCTAAAATTATTTATTCCGTTGATGACGGGCGCAAGTGGGCCGTGTTAAATTCTTCGTATTATTACACAGAAGGGAATCCCGTAGTACGTTATATTTTTGATATTGAAGAAATTGAAGATCTCAATATCAAATCTCTTTTGATAAATAAGTTAAAAATCACTCCTTACGAATATGAAGAAGAAATAGATAGTTCAAAAGGAGATATATTAATTATTAAAACCCAGCTAGAAATTAATCTGGAAAACTGGGCTGTTTTAAAAAAATTGTATCATGAAAATCAATTTTTAAGTGTGAAAAGACATGGAATCTCTCCTAAAAGAAAAAAGATGAGGTTTGGTAAATTAATATGGTCTAAATTTAATGAGAATCAAATAAAATGTGCAATTTCATTATATGAATACAATTCATCCCAGTTTAGAGAATCCAACCAATTAAAGCCCGAGATGGATAATCTGCAAAAAATAACAGCATATAACTCGGATATAACCCATAACTTGTTAAATCTTTTAAAAGAAAAAAAAATTTTAGATGACGAGGATCTTCAGAAAATAACTCCCCACAAAACACCAGATATTATTAAGTTTGGTGAAGTGGAAGATTTAGATGAGTTTATGAAAATTTATAAATTGTAAATACCACTTCTTATCTCATTTATTAGCATTATTTGTTTATAGTAATGATAATAAATCATATAAACATATTATTAATATAATTAAATAATAAATAAAAGGAGGTATTTTTTTGGACAATAAAGAAATAATACGACTTTTAAATATTGATTTTGTACATGAGTTAGAGGCCACCATGATTTATGCATATAACTCATTTATAATCCAAGACTGCAATGCCAGCCGCCTAACTGAAGCCATATCTGTGGATGAAATGAGACACATGTGGTGGTTAGCCGATTTAATCACAAAAAGAGGAGGAAAACCTACCATGGAACATAAAGAACTTGATTTTGGTGGGGAAGATCTTAAATCACAGCTTAAGCGGCAAATTCAAAGCGAAAATGAGGGTATTGACGAATATGTGCATCAAATTGAGATAATTGATGATGAAGAAGTTGTTGGGGTTTTAAAGCATATTCTTGATGAGGAAAAAAGGCACCGCAAGGAATTTAGGGAAATATTGGGTAAAATGGATTGAATTTCAACCCAACACTCTTTTTTATTTCAGTAGCTCGCCCCAGATTATTTTTAAACCTGAAATAGTTCTTATTTTATGAATTTGAAAATCATTCATGACTTTGAATTAAGAAACATATCAATAATTTTAACTAACCTAAATCTGAAAAAACGAGGCATGAAATAATTAATTGAACTAACTAACAACTGAAATACTGGCCAGAGCTAGAATAAATGGCCATAAAATAAATTCGGAATCAGCCATTCCATGCGAAATTAATCCCAGTTCCTCATTTTCATAATTTTCTGATTTATGAATATAATAAAAAACATAAAAATAAAAAAAAGAAAGTGAGAAAGAGAAAAAAGGTATTAATTGATTATAAATTCCTATAAACAGAGGGAATAGAGAAAATAAATTTAATCCATGTAAAAATAGTATACATTTCTGTTTTCCAAGAATGACAGGTAAAGTTTTTAGAGATTCTCTTTTATCTGATTCAATATCCTTTAAATCAAAAAATATGATATTAATTAAAACTCTCATAAAAATAAAGATAAAAATCAGTATAAATGAAAGTTTTACTTCCATTATATTATAAAAAAGAATGAAAAATGTACCTCCTGAAGACCATGTTAAAGCCGTGTAGATATTTTTAAAAAGAGGTATTTTTTTAGTTATCCCTTTAAACGCTTTTGTATATAAAATACCACTGATAATGATTCCCCCTATAAACAAATTTAGCTTAAAATTTGAAAATAAAAAAAGAAGACTCAGAAGCACCAGCACATAAGAAAACAAAATGAAAGGATAAAAGGATTTTTTTTTGCTTAGGTATTCCGTTCTTTTTGAATTTGATAGTTTGTCGATTTCTAAATCTTTGTAGTAATCATAACTATACACAATCAAGGGCAAAAGATAAGAAATTGAGAGGATGGGAAAATCACATTTTAAACTTAAAATTAAGGATACTGATAAAATAAGGAAAGGGCTGCCTAATGCAGCATAGTAACCCCCGTAAAATATTTCGCTTAAAAGCAGTGAAAGATACTTGTTAAACGGCCTAATTCCGTCCATTACAAAGGTCATTATAGACCCATCACATAATTTTATGTAATGATTTATGTGATATCAAATATATTTTTATGTGAAAATCAACAAAATATATGTAATATTTCAAGTGAAGATTTTAAATATTAAAATTTTTAATCAAAATATATGTGAAAAGGCTTTGTTGGGGGATAAATGAATACTTATGCACTTATTTCGCTTTTAGCATTTATGATCTGCTTTTTTTTAGGTAATTTCATATACCATAAAAACCCTCAAAATGCACTAAATAGAATGATTGCAGTATTGTGTATATTGGTAGGTTTTTTAGCATTTATAGAATTTTTGTATCGTCAAGCCCCTAATTATGAAACTGCATATTTTTGGCTTAAAATAAGTACTTTATGGCCTTTTGTCCCTTCAGTTTTATTACACATCTCCCTCATATTCACTAGTCAAAAAAAGATCCTGAAACATAAAATAACATATTTAGCAATATATTTACCTGCAATAATCATATCTGCAATTGCATTATCCACCAATTTACTTTTAGAGGGGGCACTTCATACATATTGGGGTTGGACTTATGGAATGCCTAATGATCCGCTATTATTCAATATTATGAGCATATGGACTATTCTGGCTGGTTTTTCTGCTGGAACATTGTGTTTTATTTATTATTTGAAATCTACAAATTTAAAAAGACTGCAGGCCAAGTATGTTTTCACTGGTTTATACCTTCCTTTAATTATAAGCATTGTAAGTGATCTTTTTCTTCCATCAATAGAACTCAGAGTTCCTGAAATGACCATGGTCATGTCTACTATCGGGATAGGTGCTATAAGTTATGGTATCTGGAAATATAGATTTCCTGCACTTACAACCGCAGCTGTTGCAGATAAAATAGTGTCCACCATGTCCAATTTCTTATTATTACTGGATCAAGATGGAACCATTTTAACCATAAACCCCGCCACCACTGATCTTTTGGGATACAGTAAAAAAGATCTTATTGGCCAGCCCATAGATTTACTATTTTCAGACTCAAAATATTACAAGAATTTATTCCAACAATCTGATAAAAATTATCATAATAATTCTATAAACAATATGGAAGCGAAGCTTAAAACTAAAAATGGTGGTGAAATACCTGTTTTATTATCCATATCCCCCATTATAGATGATTATTCTAATTTAATTGGTTTAGTATGTATAGGCAGCAATATAAAAGATATTAAAAAAGCTGAAAAAGAAATCCAGGCATCTTTAGAAGAAAAAGAGGTGTTGTTACGTGAAGTCCATCACCGCGTGAAAAATAATTTACAGATAATATCCAGCCTACTAAACTTACAAACAGGTTATATTAAAAATCCTGAAGATGCAGAACTCTTTCGAGAGAGTCAAAGAAGGGTTCGTTCC
Organism: Methanobacterium alcaliphilum; assembly: GCF_023227715.1. Lineage (NCBI taxonomy): Archaea > Methanobacteriati > Methanobacteriota > Methanobacteria > Methanobacteriales > Methanobacteriaceae > Methanobacterium > Methanobacterium alcaliphilum. The sequence continues at coordinate 25,126 of NZ_JALKIF010000005.1, read as the reverse complement.
ATGGCTTTGATCCATGAAAGACTATACAAATCATCAGATATTTCTCATGTTAATCTTCGAGAATATATGTCCAGCCTAATTGGCTATTTATTACAATATTACGTGGTTAATCCTGAGAAAATTAAAATAAATCTGGATGTGGATGAAATAAATTTAAGTATGGAAACTGCTATTCCCTGTGGTTTAATTGTGAATGAATTAGTAAGTAATTCTTTAAAATATGCTTTTCCCCCGGATAGATCTGGTCACGTGGATGTTTCACTTAAAAGGAAAGGCGAATTTTTCATTCTAAATGTAGCGGATAATGGAATTGGATTTCCAGCCAAATACGATTTTAATGAAAGTGAAAGTGAAAGTTTAGGACTTAAACTAGTAAAAGGTCTTGTTGACCAAATTGATGGTGAAATAAAATTAAATGCCCAATCAGGAACTGATTTTAAAGTATTATTCAAAGAAGCCGAATATAAAAATCGTATTCCTATTCCTAACGAGTCAAAAGCCTAATCATATATTTTTCTCAATTCCATTCAATTCTTTTAAAATAGCAAGTTTAATATTATTTTTTATTTTTTCAGAAATTGGTTTGGCAGGCCTGGGCCGCATATAACCAAAAAAAGGATCTTCAAATAGTTCTCCATCCAATTCAACCTCATGGTCATATCGAGGGATAAAATGCCAGTGCATATGCGGCTCAAGAGTATCTTCTAAGTAAAAAGAATTCATCAAAGTTCCCCAATTAAACATCGTAGCGTTAAATGCTTTTTTTAAAGACGATTCGAGTTGGTTAACAATTTCTGAAAATTCATCCCATTCTTCTTTGGTTAATGAATTCAAGAAACGTTCTTGGCGTTTTAGAGCTATAACACAAGTTCCAAGATTGCTTTGATTCGGTGCTAAAAAGATTATCCAAGAATTAGTTTCATAGAGAAAATCACCGAAATTGTATTTTTCCAGATTCTTACAGTACTCACATCCCATATTTATTTAATGAGTATTTAGAAATAAATAATTAATGACATATTAAGGGGCTCTGAAAAGGAAAATTTAGGGATTAATTATAGTATATTGGAGTTGTTACATGCCTGAACTTCCCAGTTTAGAAATTTTTAAACGTTACTTTGATTCTACTTCACTAAATCAAAGAATTGAAGAGATTAAATTGAATAACCCTGAAATTTTATTAGATATTAGTTCTAATGAATTAAAGAATAATTTGATTGGTGCGGAATTTATATCCAGCATGAGATATGGTAAATATTTATTTGCAAATCTAAAAAATAGCATGAATCTGATTTTACATTTTGGAATGACTGGTTCTTTAAAATATCATTCTAAAACTTTGGATTATAGTCCTCATTCTAGAATTAGTATTTTATTTGAAAAGGGAAATGTGCTGGATTTTGAAGACCCGAGAAAATTTGGAAAAATAGGGATGACCTCTGATATCAATCAATTTATAGCAATGAAAAATTTAGGTCCTGACGCCCTAAATATCGCAATTAACCCTTTTAAAAAATTGTTTAAAAATAGAAAAGGTAATATTAAACCTCTTTTAATGAACCAACATTTTATTGCTGGAATTGGAAATTTATATGCTGATGAAATTCTCTATCAAAGCAACATCCACCCCCTTACCAAAGCCGGTGATTTAACAGATGATGACCTTAAAATAATCTATGAAAATATGCAAATGGTATTAAAAAAAGCAATTTATTTTCAGGACAACACCAGTAAGTTTCCCCCAGAATTTTTATTGGCCCACCGGTACCCTGGCGGAAAATGCATTGAAGGTGAAAAATTGGACATATTAAAAGTGGGAGGGCGTACTACTTATTATTGTCCCAAAAAACAGATTAAAAAATGAAGCAGATCTTTTAAAAAAACATGGAAAATAAATTTACAGGTAATTTAAGTGATCCCATGAGTGAAGTGCTGGATAAAAAAAATTCTCGTTATGTGCTGGCAGTGGTAATATTAGGTGCATTCTTAATTCCATTTATGGGTGCTGCATTAAATGTTTCTCTTCCATCAATAGGGAATGAGTTTTTAATAGATTTAGTATGGCTTAGCTGGATCCCTACAGCATTTATACTAGCTAATGCTGCTTTTATACTTCCTTTTGGTCGTTTAGGCGACATATATGGGAGAAAAAAAATATTCACTTCAGGAGTTATAATATTTGCGTTAGCTTCACTAATGGCAGCATTATCTCCTTCAGGAATATTATTGATCATTTCAAGTTTTTTACAAGGTTTAGGTTGTTCTATGATTTTTGCTACAGGAGTAGCAATTTTAAGTTCAGTTTTTCCAGTAGAAACACATGGCCAGTCTTTTGGCATTTATATAGCTGCTGTTTATGCGGGTTTATTGGCCGGCCCTATTTTAGGAGGGTTCTTGACCCAAACATTTGGATGGAGATCAATTTTCCTGTTCAATATTCCCCTATGCATCGCAATATTATCTTTAATTGTTCTAAAATTAAATCAAGACTGGTCAGGATCTTATAAAGAAAATTTTGATATTAAAGGAACCTTAATTTACATCCCATCAATCAGCATTTTGTTATATGGGTTTACAAATGTTTTTCAATGGTATGGGCAGTTAATGATAGGTTTAGGAATCTTATTTTTGATATTATTCATTATAATAGAATATAAAACATTTAACCCCTTGATTAATCCCAGAATATTTAAAAAAATAGTTCCGGGGATTTCCAGTTTAACCACCATATTAATGATCACTTCCACCTCTGCCGTGTGGACACTTATCAGTTTATATCTTCAGTACATACAAACATTGAGTCCATTGATAGTGGGAATTATCCTCAGTATACAACCATTAATTGTGGCTATCTTTTCTCCTTTCACGGGCAAATTATCAGATAATATTAATGGAGCATATTTAGTACTTATTGGGATGATATTAATATCAATGGGTCTTTTTTTAGGCATTTTCATTGAATTAAACACGCCTCTTATAGCCATAGTTATGCTGGCTGTTCTTTTAGGATTAGGAAATGCTCTTTTTTCGTCGCCTAATACTAATATTTTCATGGGCTCGGTGGATAAAAAATTTTATGGCTCATCTTCAGCTGTTTTATCCACCATAATATTCACCGGACAGCTTTTAAGTTTGGGAATACTTATTCTGATATTCACCGGGACATTAGGAGGTTTAGAAGTTGTGCCTTCCCAATACGGCACATTTATTATAAGTCTAAAAGATACGTTCACCATATTTACTGCTTTAAGTATAATCGGAACTTTAATTATCAGCTTACTGGTATTGAAAATAGGTAAAAATAAAATTTAATTAATTAATTTTCTAAAAAGATCTTTTATTTCTTTTAATATGCTTTGAACCATTTCTTCAGGAGTTTCATCCTCCCAGGGTTCCATCCTGAAGAAAATACGAGATATTAAAACATTATTTTCATGAAAATCAAAAGAGTATCCTTTAAAATATTCCGATAAAACATTTTTATCTTCCAGCTTAATCTTAGAAAACTCGTTTTCGGTTAAAGTTACTAAAAAATCAACTTGCCACCCATCTGATGTTTTAATCAATTTTTTCTGGGTTATATCCAAATAAAACACCTTTTAAATAATTTCCAAGATTATGCGGATTAGTCTTCCAGCACGCCGGATAAAAATACAGTCATCTCAATTTCTTCTCGGGCAATGAAGTCATCCATCCGGATTGTAGCTTCCTGGGATCCAAAGGGGAAATACTCTTTCTCAAAGTAAACAGTCAACACTAATTCTCCAGAAATTATTTCTGTTTCTTCTTCTAATTCATCCATTAACTTTTTTTGAGAAATAGAATCTATATCTATGACACGATATTTTACATAATTTAATTCTTTTTCTTCATCAAACCCATAATCCAATACTTTAACTTGCAAGATATTCTCTCCACTCTTAACTAGAATAGTTTAATTCCAGCACGATAAACAAATGCAATTGATAATATTATTATATGTTAAAGATATTTAATAATTTTATTTAAACCCATCTAAAAATTCCCTGATATCGCCCCCAACTTTATCCAGTTCACCGGTTCCAATATGGCCCAGTAGGGAATCATAAATTATGAGTTCAGAATTTTTAATCAACCGGGACATTGGTATGGCATCCATAGCTGGGGGAAAATACTGGTCCTGATTGATGCCAACAATAAGAGTACTGGCTTTTATATCTAAAAGTCTATCTTCCAAATCAAAATTCATTGCTGCTTTATTTCTCCATACTGTATCATTAGCATCGTCTTTAGTTCCATCTAATCCCATCTCTTCCATCGCTATAACTATTTCATCGTTATTCATTTCATAGCGATAATATTCTCTAGAAACACCAAACTGGTACGAGTACTCTGAAATAGTTCTGGTGCATTTTTCTGGATTTTTTTTATAGTTGCCACCTTTATAATCAGGATCCCTTTCAATTAAAGAGTTGGTGAAATAAAAATTAGCATAGTTGAGGCCTTTAACCTGATAACTGGATACTAAAATTATCAGAAAGTCCATGAAATCTGGAAACTCCACACCCCATGTTAAAGCCTGAAAGCCGCCCATAGAATTACCAATTACTCCTTTTAGATGTTTTATGGGGAAACATTTTCTTAAGAACGTGTGGTGAAAATTTACCATATCTTTGATGGTGTAATCTGGAAAATCCGGTCCTAAAGATGTACTTGAAGGAGAAGCAGACCCCGGCGATCCCAACGATGATGGAGAAATTATATAAAATTCATCAGTATTTAATGGTTCTCCTGATCCAGTAACAGTATCTAAGCGTTTAATCGATGAATAATCTCCACTGGAGCCATGAAGATATAACACCGCGTTTTCTATTAATCCATTAGAATCTAGTTTGGGAGTTCCTATGGTTTGATATTCAACTTTTAAGTCATTTAACATTTCTCCGGATTCAAAAACAAATTCATCTATGTTAACATATTCTGGTTTAACTATTTTTGGCATAATATCTCCTGATTAGTATAATAAGAATGTGATAATTAATAAAAAGAAAAAAGATGTAAAAATAGATTTTTTAAACTAATTCGTTATCATCTTCAAAAACATGAATACATAGCACCGGGCATCTTTCTGCAGCATCTACACTGCAAAGGAGATTATCCAGATATTTAATCTGCACATCGCCATTTGAATCTGGATCTTTTATAGATGATATCCCATCATCGGCGAATTCCCATATATCCGGACAGGACTCAATGCAATTTCCACAAGATATACACATAGTACGATCCATTTCTACTCTATAACTGGCCATGAGCTCACCTTATTAGATTAATCATATTATAAGTTAAGTTTGGAATTTCAATTATTTATAAATACCCAAAATCAAAGATAAAATGGAGATAATTATGTTAAAACTAAAAGATGTTATTGAATTACAAGAAAAACTTATCATCATTTACAAGTACATCTCTCAAAAGAGACAACTTGCCCTGTTCTATTATTCAGGAATGGAAGATCAGATACCTTCCAAAGACCTCAACAGTAATCCTTTTGTTAAAAAAGTTGTAGAAATGGATCATGCTGAGGATATATTAAAAGAATGTATTTTAGAACTTGAAGATATGCTACCTCTAAAATTTAAAGAAGATTATGACCCTGAAGTTTTTGATAACGAATTCCAATACATCCTTTTTAAAAACAGTTTGGAAGCTTTGGGCATGAAATACAAGATGAAAGATTGTGATGAAATTGAAAAATTGGATATAAGTTCTTTAGTGGAATTAATAGGCTTGTAAGTCTCTAAAAAAGAACAATAAATTTTAAGTGCTCCCCAGAAAACAAAAAAAAATATTCAAACCAATTTACAGAATAACATAGTGGTGAGAATATGCAGGCAGATGAAAAAACGGAAAATGAAATTATTGATGTTTTGCATCAGTATGTGAAATCATATGTTGAGAAAAGTATCACTGATTTAATGGATATTGTTTCTTCGACAGAAGACACAGTTCTTATTGGCACCGGCCCAGACGAATGGGTAAGCGGACCATCTGAGATTAAAAAAGGATTTGAAAGAGATTTAAAACAATCAGATGCCTTGGAGATTGAATTTGGAGACATCAATGTTTCTTTAAATGGAGATATGGCCTGGACTGCTACCACTATGACCATGAAAGCATCTATTAATAATAAAACATTGACTTTGAAAGGTAGGGTTAGCTTCGTATTTGAAAAAATAGAGAATAAATGGTTAATTGCCCATCTACACTATTCCCTGCCTAATGATGAACAGGGCGAAGGAAAATCCTTCCCAGAAGTTAACTAACCATTAACTTCTGAAAGAATCCTTAAATCCATTTATAACATCTTTAGCAGATTTTAATAACGGACTACTAATTTTATCAGCATTTTTTAAATTTTCCAGCCTTTTTATTCTAAAGTATATTGGTGGGTGTGGATCCCATAATGCCCAGCTAGAAATTTTATAAGATCTCATTCTTTCAAACTGCAATTTTTGATATCCTATTTTTCTTAAAGCTTCGGCTAGAACTTGGGGAGATCCAATGACTTTAGCTGATAAGAGGTCTGCCCTCGCTTCAAAGAATTTTGCCACGAAAAATATGAGTCCCATTGCCACAAAAATATAGATTAATGGGGATATGATTACTAAAGGGAACAATATTGTTAACCTCAAAATGAATTCGCCTGAAATTAAACTGAAAAGTATTAAAGGATCTCTACCTTTCAAATGACCCATTTCATGACCAATGACGCTTAATATTTCTTCTTCATTTAATTGAACCAGTAACCCTGTGGTTATGAGAACCAATCCTCTTTTTGGGCTGGGTCCTGTAGCGGCTGCATTAGGCAGCATGTTATTAGATACAACAATTTTTGGAATAGGGATATCAAATAGTTCTGAAGCTTTTTTTATAATCTCATAGACATTTATAACCTTTGAACTTCGCATGGACGGGATGCAGTGCATGCCATATTTAGATAAAACTTCTTCTCCCAGATCGCATGTTGGAGATTTACCTAATGCCAGACTGGCATCATAAATTTCCTTTTTTATTTTAAAGAGTATATTTTCTCCAAAATTTTCTCTGAAGAATTTAAAATCTTTTTCTGGTATTTGATATTGTATTATGTGCACTTTGGGGTTTTCAGGAGTTATTTTCCAATCACCCATCTTCATATAAATTTTATCAGATAATAAAACAATGACCATCTGAATTAACAAAATAAAAATAACTGCATAAAATCCAAGAAATATGAATAAAATAATATTTACTCCAAAGAAAAGAACGTATAATAAGAGCATTCCACTTCCAAAGAGTCTTTTTGAAGCTTTTTTTCTAACAGAAGGTGGTTTTTCAGGGATTATTTTTTGTCCTTCTACCCATGCAAAATAAATAGTGGATTTTCTGATATTTTCTTCAAATAATTGTACCACAATAAAAATATCTTCAGCTAATTGATTTAGTGAATCGCTGGAAACATCCCCTTGTGGATTAAAAGATACTTTTATCTCATCCCCCGACCAAATTCTCCCTTCTATTGTGCCAGTGATATTATTTTTATCTTTAAAAACAAAAGAAAGATTATTTTGGCCTCTAAATTTGTTTTTCTTTATATCTTCAAAAACATCATTTTGGGGAAAAAGATAGTATTTGTAAATAAAGTCCAGAATTTGATCATGATATGCTGGTGAAACCTCGGTTTGAATTGTAAAGTTTTTGGGGTTAATCATTAAATCAACATTCTCCTTCTTTAAATTATAAGATGGCAACTTAACTTACGATTTGATGTTGTGAATTTTTAATTATACTGGCAAATGAAATGAACTAAAATTCAAGTTCAAAATAAGCCATGAGTATAATTATAGTGTGTTTGTATTAAATAAAATATCTTTATTATTTTTGATAGAATTTTCAAAGCGATAATCGATTATTTAGAAATTGTTATTTGTATCTAAAATCTAATGTAATTGCATGAAATTTATATCATGTGAAAATCCATCAACCTCTGAAACATTCAAAATAATTGATGACGGATTGCGAAAAAGAGCTTTAATCGTTATATTCGCATGTTGCAAAGCCATATATGAAGGAAGAGCCCGTAGTCAATTAGGATTTGGTGAAAGGGCCATAATGTTAAAACCAGACGGTGCTTTTCTCATTCACCAAGATAGAAAACTTGACCCCGTTAATTGGCAGCCGCCGAAGTCTCGTTCTAAAGTTAAAATGAGAGAAGGTGTTGTTTTTTTAGAGAGTGTTCGGCGAGCACCTGAAGAAAGACTGGAAGTTGAACTTAGAAACATTCACCTGGTATCATATTATATTCCTCAGGATGCTGAAGACCTGGAAGTGACCGGCCATGAAAAAGATATGGGCGAAATGATATGGAATTCACCAGAATTGATAGAAAAAGGATTTAGGCCAACTGTAAGAGAATATTCAACTTCTAAAGGATTTATTGATATTTTAGGCAAAGATAAAGATGGTTCAGTAATGATTCTGGAGTTAAAAAGTCGTAAAGCAGGAGTATCTGCAGTAAAACAGTTGCGACGTTATTTAAAAGATTTTGAAGAAGATAAAAAGAAGGTTCGCGGCATGTTGGTAGCTCCTTCTGCAACAGAAGATGCCCTAGAATTATTAGAAGAAACAGGTTTGGAATTTAAAGCTTTAGAACCACCCCGCGAATTGAAAATAGACAAAAAAATTACATTGGATTGTTTTTAAAACAATCACCTTAATTTAATTTTCCCAAAAAGATTCGGGGATTGTTTAAATATCCCATTCCACTTTTTTATTACAAACTTTCAATTAATATTGAAAGCTGTCTCAGGTTTCTCACCTCCTTAACCAAAGCCCCTGCATCCTGATAATCAGATACGCAGCTATCTACCACATTCCACTTTTTTTTATCCTCGGGGTTCAAAATAATTACTTTTTTAGACTTATTAACCATTTTTTCAATTAGAAGCGAACTCATAGGTTTTTTATCTTTTTTAGGTCCTGCCCAATCCCTACAATCACTTAAAATAATTACAGAAGACCTTGAATTCAAGCTGGCTTGTTTCAAAAAACTTTCAAATGCTCGGTACATGTTAGAAGTACCATGAATCATAATATTTTTCTGCCTTATATCCCTGACACTTGCAAATGCATTTAATAGATCTTTCTCTTGCATAGCCAACGTAGTCTCAACAGCTTTATTATCAAAATCAAAAAATTTTGAACGATAAAATGATTTTTGAGCCGCATATACTATACAAAAAAACCAGTTACTTATCCAGTCACATGACCCACTGACATCACTTAAAAAAATGTGTTGATTTTTCTTAATATGGGGTTTACTCTTGACAATATCCAGCATGGCCCCACCGTATTTTAAATTTTTTCGGAGCGTCTTCCTGATATCTGGTTTCATCTGTTTTGATCTTTTGAATCTACGTGATCTGCGGTTAGCAATTTTACGACCTAATTTATTGCATAAATCAAATAATTCGGGATCAAAAAAATCCAGGACATTAATATCGCGATCCATTAAAGACAATTCATCCATATTTAATCCTAGATCAATATAATCCTCAATAGAGGGATTATAATCAATATTATCGTTTTTTATCGATTTTATTTCCAATTTGTACTTACTATTATAATCCACACCAGTTGATATTTGATTATGCTGAGGGGTGTTTTTAGGTTTATTGGAATCCTGTGATTGGGATTTTGAATCTTCCTTTTTAAAATCATCCCTAAACAGTTCGTCGAACACTTGATTAAATTTATCTTTAAAACGAATATCTTTAACATAAACAGAGGATAGAGCATCTTTTAAATAAGCATCCTCCCCTTTAAGCAGTTGATATATTTCATAAGCATTTTGAGTACTCCTGATACTGGCGGGAATACCTTTACTTCTTAAGGCTTCAGATAATCGTACAATTTTATGCATAAATCTCCAATTTATAAATTTATTCTTTATTAAAGAACCGGGATTTCACTTTTTCCTGATCGTCCTGATTTTTCACTACTACCCCTAATGATTTCCTGAACTCATTTTCACCCAGTTCATTTTTTCCCAGGGCCAGCAATGTTTTAACCCAATCAATAGTGGCCCGGATAGAAGGTTTTTTAATTAGATTCATTTCCCGTATAATTTGGATAGTATTCACAACCTCTTCAATCAGATTATTAGGGGCTGATGGGACTTGTAGCTTTACAATTTCCATTTCCCTTTCAAAAGAGGGATAGTCAATATATAAATACAAGCACCGATCTTTTGTCTCATCAAGCAAGTTTCTTTGAGAATTAGAAGTTAGAAAAACCATTAAATCATTTTTTAAATCAAAAGTGCCCAAGTCATTTACAGTTATCTGTTGTTCGCCCAGCGCCTGAAGTAAAAAACTCTCTACCTCTTCATCTGCTTTGTCGATTTCATCAATTAGAATTATTGATGGTTTTTTATTTATGAAAGCAGAAAGTAGTGGTCTTTTTATAAAAAATTCATCCTGAAAAACATCCTTATCAACTTCACTTAAACGAGACATTTCCAGATGCAGTAACTGTTTCTGATAATTCCATTCACCCACAATCTGTTCAAAAGTTATGCCCTCGTAACATTGCACCCTGAAAAAATCCTTTCCCGTGGCCGTGGCCAGTTTTTTAGATAGTTCTGTTTTTCCAGTCCCCGGCGGACCCTCCACCAGCAATGGTTTTTTTAGATTTAAAGCTAGGAAAAGAGTGACTAAAGTGACTTCATCCGGTATATATCCTTTTTCCAATAGATCTTTGGAAATCTGGTTCATTTCATCTTTAGGGGATTCCATTTATACACTATCTCATATTTTGTACATATTTAAAATTTAATATAATAGTATTATCTAGCTGAATCTAATTAAATTTTTCAGAAAACCTTCCAGTGGAAAAATTAAATATTTTAAAATATTAAATAAAAACAATGATTCCTAAATTTAAAATTGGGCTATGCCAAATGGAAGTGGTGGATAGCAAGCAAGAAAACATATCAAAGGCATTAAAGATGATAGAATCCGCTGCTTCAAATGGTGCAGAATTGGTAATCTTGCCGGAGATGTTTAATTGTCCCTATGATAACACTAAATTCTTAGAATATGCCGAATCTGTTGATGATAGTGTTACTTTATATTCCTTAAGTGAAATTGCTTCAAAACTCAATATTAACTTAATTGCAGGATCAATTCCTGAGAAAACAGAGCAAGGCATTTATAATACCAGTTTTGTTTTTAACCCCAATGGGGAAATTATAGGTTTCCACAGGAAAATGCATCTTTTTGATATAGAAGTTCCAGGGCAAATATTTTTCAAAGAATCAGACACACTGGAATCCGGAGATATTATAACTGTTATTGAAACAGGACTATGTAAAATTGGGCTGGGAATATGTTATGATATGCGTTTTCCAGAGTTATCTCGTTTAATGGCACTCCAAGGAGCAGAACTTCTTGTGTTTCCAGGTGCATTCAACATGACCACCGGGCCTGCCCATTGGGAGACCTTGATTCGTTGCAGATCTTTGGATAATCAAGTTTATGTTGCTGCTGCTTCTCCTGCACGTAACATTGATGCTTCATATGTGTCCTACGGCCATTCCATGGTTTGTGATCCGTGGGGTAGTATTTTAAAACAAGCAAAATTTGAAGAAACAATCATTTATGCTGAAATTGATCTTAATAGAGAGAGAAATGTAAGAGAAGAATTGCCTTTATTAAAAAACCGGAGAAAAGACATTTATCAATTAAAAAATTTAAAATAAAAATAAGAGTATGTAAGTTATTTTTTCTGTATCTTTTTAAGGGCCTTGTTAGCTGCTTTTTTAAAGTCTTTATCTCCTTTTCTACGTGCTTTTTTTATAGGGTCAACTGCACGCTCATCCCCCAAATCACCAAGAGATCTTACGGCAGCCAGCTGAACTCCCCAATCATCATCGGTTAATGCTTCACACAGATTATCTAATGATTCCACTGCACCTAATTCACCTAATGATCTGGCAGCGACTTTTCTAACGCCCCAATCATCATCTTTAAGTGCTTTGATGAAATATTCTGCAGCAGACGGATCGCCTATTTTTTTTAAGGCAAAAGTGGCGTATCTGAGTGTTTCTCCTTCAGCATCATTTAAAACTTTAATTAATGGTTCAACCGCAGCTTTACCTTTGTTGCCCAATGCCTGAGCAGATTTAAACCTTACCTGAGGATTTTCATCATTAAGGGCATCTATTAATGGTTGAATAGCGGCTTCATCAGATATTTCTGCTAAATCATCCGCAGCTTGCTTTCTTATTTCAGCATCGTCACCTTTAAGTTGTTTAATAAGGTCATTAACATTAAATTCTGTCATTATATCACCCGAAAATCTGTTAAATTCATAAAATACTATTCAATTATCCAATACAAGTATTTTATAGTTCTTTTAAAATTTTAAATAAATATATTTTAACTAGAAATATTTTTATAATCATTTTCTAAAATGACATTAACTAATATATTTCCAAGAATATAATTAATATTGTTATTTTTTATAGGAATCAATATAATTGAATTAAATATTTTTTATAAAGATAAGGAGAATATGGTCCTTTGAAAAAGAATCAATCCCCCGGTACAGTACTTACAGACAATATAAGTATAGTTGATCTATCATTGAAAATTGGCGATTATCTCATAATCAGTGATTTACATTTTGGATATGAACATTCTCTAAATAGAGATGGTTTGATGATTCCTAAATTTCAATTTGAAAAAATTTTAGATCGATTGGAATCTATAAATAGTACCGTGAAATCTAAAAAGATAGTAATCAATGGTGATTTGAAACACGATTTTGGAAAAATAAATCGTCAAGAATGGAAAGAAGTTCACAGTTTTTTAAGCTTTATAGAAGATAATTTTGAAGAAATAATACTGATAAAAGGCAATCATGATAATTTCACCCCTTATATCGCCCGAAAATTTGATCTAGATCTTAAAGAAACATTCCGTTTTGACAATAATTTGATATTGCATGGCCACTTCATCCCTGAAAATATCAATGAATTATCAGATGAAAATATTATTATTGGACATGAACACCCTTGCATTGGCCTTAGAAGTGGTGAAAGGGTGGAAAAAATTAAATGTTTCTTAAAAGGAAGTTTTAATGAAAAAAACTTGATTGTTATGCCTTCTTTTAACTTTGTGAGTGAAGGATCTGATGTTTTACATGAAAAACTTTTATCTCCATTCCTTAAAAAAAGCAGTATAAATGAATTTGAAGCATATGGTGTGGAAAATTTTGAAGTATTTCCCTTTGGGAAAATAAAAAATATTATAAATGCCAGCCAGCGTTTTGTATAACAATAAGACCAAAATTATAAAATGAAAGACTATTTAAGATATTATGATCACCAAACAGAAGAAAATATATTCTGAAAAAGAAATTTATGAAAATTTACATCCCTGGGTTAGGGATTGGTTCCATAAAAAGTTCAGAAATTTCACTCCGGCCCAGCGTTACGCTATAATGGACATCCATCACAATAAAAATGTCCTTATATCTTCACCCACAGGATCCGGAAAAACACTTACAGCTTTTCTTTCAATAATCAGCGAACTTACCACTCTTGCTGAAAAAGGTGATTTAGAAGATAAAGTTTACTGTATTTATATTTCTCCCTTAAAAGCACTGGATAATGATATAGAAAAAAATCTTGAAGAACCATTATCTGAAATTGAAGAGCTGGCAAAGAGCCATAGCAAAGAATTAGGTATCCGAAAAGCCGTTAGGACCGGCGATACCACCCAGTACCAGCGCTCTAAAATGCTTAAGACCCCTCCACACATCTTGATAACCACCCCGGAAACCCTTTCTATCCTTTTAGTGGCCCCTAAATTCAGGGATAATTTATCTCATGTGAAATATGTTATTGTTGACGAAATACACTCTTTAGCTGAAAATAAAAGAGGAGTTCACCTTTCACTTAGTATGGAACGATTACAACATTTAATAGGAAGTTATACCCGTATAGGACTTTCTGCAACAGTTTCACCATTAGAAAAAGTAGCGGGTTTTTTAGTTGGTTATGAGTATGGAGTGGTTAGGGACTGCCTCATAGTTGATATTAATTATCTCAAACAGTTAGATATGGAAGTTATCTGTCCCGTGGATGATATTATAGCTGCAGATCCAGAAGAAATGAATACTGCCATGTATGATATGCTGGATGAACTCATCACCCAGCACCAGACCACTCTCATATTCACCAATACCCGGAGTGGAACAGAAAGTGTTGTATTCAACCTGAAAAAACGTTTCCCTAATGATTATCACAGCGACAATATCATGGCCCATCATTCCTCTCTTTCTAAAGAATTAAGACTAGAAACAGAAAACAAACTAAAAGAAGGTGCCCTTAAAGTTGTAGTTTCTTCCACTTCTCTGGAACTGGGAATAGATATAGGATATATTGATCTGGTAGTGCTTTTAAGTTCACCAAAATCAGTCTCCAGGGCATTGCAGAGAATTGGCCGCAGTGGTCATCGACTACATGATCAATCCAAAGGGAGAATAATGGTTGTGGATAGAGACGACCTGGTGGAATGTTCACTTATTCTTAAAAATGCCCTGGAAGGTAAAATTGATTCTATAAATATTCCAACCAATTGCCTGGATGTTTTATCCCAGCACATATATGGAATGGCCATTGAACATAAATGGGATATTGATTATGCTTATGATGTTATAAAAAAGAGTTATCCCTATAAAAATCTTTCCCAAGATGATTTTAAAAGCGTTTTGAGTTACATGGCTGGAGAATATACCAGTCTAGAGGAACGTTACGTATATGCTAAAATCTGGGTGGACTATGATGAGAACCAGTTTGGGAAAAGAGGTAAGCTGGCCAGAATGTTATATTCTACAAACATTGGAACTATTCCAGACCGTACCGCTGCTGTGGTGAAGTGTGCAGGGAAAGTAGTAGGGAGAGTAGAAGAAGATTTTATGGAGAAACTTCGAAAAGGAGATACCTTTGTACTGGGAGGGAATATTTACCGGTTTAATTATGCTCGAGGAATGAGTGTGAATGTGAGCCCCTCATCAGGACCACCCACCATACCATCCTGGTTTTCAGAACAATTACCCCTTGCATTTGATCTGGCACTCGACATACAACGTTTTCGTGCTATAATGGAAGGGAAGTTCCAATACAATAGAAGCAAAGAAGAATTTTTAGATTTCATTCATGAATATCTTTATGTCGATTACAATGCAGCCCATTCCATTTATCAATATTTTAGAGAACAGTTTTTATATGCTCAGATCCCTAGCAACCGTAAATTACTGGTGGAATTTTACACTGGTTTTGGAGGTCGTAAATTTGTAGTATTCCACAGTCTATTTGGCCGCAGGGTGAATGACGCCCTTTCTCGGGCAGTGGCCTATGTGATTGCTAAAAAATATAAAAGAGATGTTATGATATCTGTTTCAGATAACGGATTCTATTTAAGTTCTGAAGGAAAAATCAGTGGACTTGAAGGTTTTAAAGAATTGAATTCAGAGAATTTGGTGGCTATTCTTATTAAAGCCATAGATAAAACTGAAACTCTGGCTGGTCGATTTAGGCACTGTGCTGGGAGATCCCTGATGATTTTACGCCGGTATAAGGGACAGGAAAAATCTGTGGGTAGGCAGCAAGTAAAAGGTAAAATTTTACTTAAATTTGTTCAGGACCTGGATGAAGATTTTTCCATATTAAAAGAAGCCCGGCGAGAAGTGATCGAAGATTATATGGATGTTAATAATGCCAAAAGAGTTTTAGAGTGGATAGAAAGTGGACAGATGGAAATAAAGCAAATAAACACCAAAATTCCTTCACCATTTGCTTTTAATTTAGTAGCTCAGGGGTACCTGGATGTTTTAAAATATGAAGAAAGAATTGAATTCATTAAAAGGATGCATCAAGCAATAGTAAAAGAAATTGGGGATTAAAATCCAATTTATTTAACCATTACCGCGATTTTTATCAACTTTTTTAATTAAAACCCGCTGGTGGCGGTTAGCTAAAAAGAAAATTATAATAATAAACCCATAAGCTAGATTGCTGAAAAATGGGTTTATAAATGCCAAAAATATGGCAATTAAAGAAGCAACTGGGACTGCTAAGTTACGATAACTAATTATTTTAATATCCTGCGGACTTACATTCTTAAATAGAAGTTTCGGACGTCTTTTAACATATTCCCAGTTAATTAGTAGCATCAAGCTGGCAATCAACATGTTTATCTGGAAAAACAAAACAGCCACTCTAGTTTCGGGATAGTCCGTCCAGATTGATGTAGCAAATGGAACCAAAACAATGAATGATAAAAGAATTATATTTATCCACCAGTTAGTGGTATCTGCACACCGCATATAGCGAAACTGCCTGTGATGTATATTCAGTAAAATACCTAAAAGGAGAAAAGACAGAAAATATCCTAAAAATAAAGGATGTAAATTACTAAAAAATCCAATCAATGCTTGATCAGAGTGATAAACAACAGGAGTAACAAATTCCAATCCTAGAAGGGTAATTGCGATGGCAAATACTCCATCAATAAACGTTTCAAGCCTGTTTTTATCCCTTATCTTAATTTTTAGAGGATATTCATCAAAATATTTTTCCCCATTTTGATTATTCATATTGGTACTATAATCTGCAAAATTTATAAATCTTTTATATATTCATACATTTTTTATTATCTGCATCATTTCATCCCCACCTTTGCGGAATTGATAATCCACTTTGACCACATTTATTTGGTGCTTACTAGAAAATGCATTAATTATTTTTTCAACAAAAGCAGATTTCTCACCTTTATGTTTTACCAGAGGATAAATTCGAACCTCATCCTTTGCTACCCTAATCATTTCTTCCACCACATTTCTATGGAATTCCCAGTCCAACCTATGGTCATAAATAAATAATAGGTGGGCACACAACACTATATCAAAACTATCTTTTGAAAAAGGCAAATCCAATAAATCAGCTTTTAAATATCTTTTTCCTTTTGTTTGAGAATAATCGAGAGTAAAATCTTTACAAGACTGTATTCTACGACTTTAAAGATCATTTAGGTCTTTAAAGAAGTTCCAGACAAATTCATCTTGAATTTCTTTCAGAGCATTTATCAGAGCTTTCAGATGATCATTACACTTTTTATATAAAAATAATGGGTCTTTATCATACAAAATATCAACTGCTACACTATCAAAACCTTTTTTTGACATATATTGTGTGAATGAGCTTGCTCCCGCTGCACAGTCCAAAATACGTTTATCTTGTAGTTTATCCAATTTTAAATCAAACATTTTTAGATATTCCTCCCAACTACGCCCTATAAATATTGGCCCTTGAACTGGATCTGTTTTTTCCATAATTTATCACATTTTATAAGATTAATAAATTTATAGTATGTTTAAATGAATTTTTTTTAACTTGAAACAGGTTTAAGATAATTTATTTTATATTGAAGGCCAGAATAGCAGAATATACAATAGAAACGATAACTTTATATATGATTGCTTGTACATATAGAATTGTGTGTAGTATGCACACATCACCCCCCAATTGATCTTTCAACGTTAAATATTCTTTTTTTGTTGAAAGTTCTGAAAAATTAGCTTCCAGAGATTAGCACCTCCCATTTTCACTCCTAACAACCCCTTTTTTCTAACTCTGGAAGCTTTACTTTTATATTTTACAAGTAATGGGATTTGATTTTTTAAAATACAAATTATTACAGTATTTACTATTCCTTTGTCTGATCTTCTCTTTTTAAAATTAATTTTATATCTAAAAGCATTGCCCATGCTTCTTCGCGAGTATGAGCCAATTCTGGGGGAGCATTCTCCATAAATTTTTCAAGTGCTTCAATGGCTTCTTGATATCTATTTAAAAAGCGTAAAGATGATCCTTTACCAGCCCAAGCTCCCGAATTATTAGGGTTAATTTTTAGGGCCTGGTTAAAGTTATTTAATGCCTCTTCATATTGTGCCATACTGAATAATGCAGTTCCCCGATTATTCCATGCTTCATCATCTTTGGGGTTTAAATCAATAGCATGGTTAAAGCAGTTGACAGCTTCGTCAAATCTGCCAGATGCAGCCAAAGACACCCCCATATCAGACCATGCTTTTGAATTATCTGGTTCCAAATCAAGTGCTATCTCAAAAGACTCTATTGCCTCATTATGCCATCCAAGATCAGCTAAAACAACACCCCTATTGTCCCAAATCTTACTATTCTCCGGATCCAATTCTAAAGCGCGATCATATGCAAAAAGGGCTTCTTTATATTCCCCCTTTATAAAAAAATCATTTCCTCTTTTAATCCAGTTAATTGTCTCATCGAGATTTTCTTTAGAATGGGGCTCCTTCATATCAACACCTGAGTATATGTAATATTTATAAAAAGCAATAAGATTAAATTTTTGTATCAATCCCAGAATAAGTTATCTGAAAAAATATAATATGCATTTAAATCAGATAAGAATACTATGGGTTCATCTAAACTAAACTTTCAAGAGGATTTAGATTTTATACGGATATTATGGTGTGATAATGCTAATATAATCCGTGCCAAAGCAATACATATTAACAAAAAAGTTAATTTTCCATTAAGAGTCGGTATAAGCTCAGCACAACAGGGAGTTCCAGTTATGTATGATGGAGTAGTCCCGGACGCCGGTTTATCACCTGTGGGTGAAATTCAACTTGAAGGAGATATTTCTACGCTGAGCGAACTCCCATACGCACCCCAACAAGGTAGGATGATGGGGAATATGATGTTAAAAGGTGAAATGTGGGATTATTGTCCTCGTGGATATTTAAAGAAGATGATAGAGAAAACAAAAGAGATAGGTATCCAAATAAAAGGATCATTTGAAAACGAGTTTTATCTTTTTACAGGTTCTAAAGTAGAAATAAATGAATTGTTATGTGTGGATAAAACTCCTTTTGCATCAACACAGTCAATGGATATAAATCAGGACTTTGTAATGGAATTAGTCAAATCTCTAGAATCTCAGGGTATTACTGTGGAACAATACTATCCTGAAGCCGGTCCCGGGCAGCAGGAGATAACAATAAAATATTCAGATGCAATGCGGACAGCTGATAATCAGATTGTTTTCAGAGAAACCACAAAGGCCGTGGCCAGAAAACATGATAAAACAGCTTCATTTTTGCCAAAAATATTTCCAGATAAATCAGGTAGTGGCTGTCACCTCCATTTAAGTCTCTGGGAAAATGGGGAAAACATTTTAGGCAGTAGTGAGGATAGTTATGGGCTTTCCCTCAAAGGTAAGCATTTCATTGCAGGAATTTTGAAACACTTACCGGCAATTATGGCGTTAACCACACCCACGTGTAATTCATACAGGCGTATACAGCCCCACAGCTGGAGTGGAGCATATCAGTGCTGGGGAATGGATAATCGTGAGGCCGCGATAAGAGTCATATCTGAAAGAAAAGGAGCAGTTCAACACTTTGAAGTGAAAACTATTGACGCCAGTTCAAATCCCTACCTTTGCATGGGTGCGGTGATAGCTGCAGGAACTGACGGCATAATAAACCAGACGAAGCTACCTGAACCCATCCAGGAAGACCCGGGAGATCTTTCATCAGGTGATTTGAAGACTCAAAATGTTGCAGCATTGCCCTCCGATTTAAAACAAGCCATTATAAATCTTGAAAATGACCAAATCATACTTGATTCTATGGGAAGCCGACTTTCCAAGGCATATATTGCAGTAAAAAAAGCGGAACTGGAATTCTTCAAGGATTTGAGTATGGATGAAGAAGTGGGTTTTCTTCTAGAAAAGTTCTAAAAAAGAGGAGTTTATTTATTTAAAAATTGAATTACCTTTGAATTCACTATATCCGGTTGTTCCATATTCAAAGTGTGGCCCGCTTTCATAATTATCTCTGATTTGAGATTAGGAATATTTTTTCTTGCTCTTTCAACAGCTTTTAATGGAGAGTAAATCTTTTCTTCATCACCCACCAGTAGTAATGTGGGTGTGGTTACGCTCTGCAGTTCTTTATCCGTATAAACGGTTGGGAAAACCATCTTAGGACGGCAATGTTTATTAACAATATCCATAAATGTTATAAATTCATTTGGTGGCTGATAATCGCGGTGGGCCATCATTTTCAGGGTTTTTTCAGTTGAGGGCATAATCGGTAAATTTGGCATTCTTAAAGCTATCTGCATAAATAATTTAAAAGAAGTGATAGAAGCTGCAGGGGCTAAAAGAACCAATTTATCAAGTCTTTCAGGATTGGACATAGCAAAATTTAAAGCCAACCAACCACCGTAAGAATGTCCCATGATATTAATTTTTTCCAGTTGAAAATGATCAATTATCTCCAATAACCATTGATTATATTGTTCCCTGCTTTTAATTTGTTTTTGCGGTCTGCTCCAGCCACAATCCCCCATAGTGTCAATAGCCAGTATATTAAAATGTTGGCTCAATACAGCAGCATTTGCATACCATTCAACAGAGCTTACTGCCGCTGCATGAAGGAGAATTAAAGGAGGTTTAGTATCAGAGCCACTTAAGTTCAGGTGCGTGGTTCCAAAACTGGTTTCAACTTCATATGATTGATATTCCACCCCCCAAAGTTTCATAACCTTGAGGTATGCAGAAAGATATTCTGTTTGCCATTCTTCTGGAAATGGACTTTTTTCAACCATTATTTCATCTCTCCTTTTGAATAATAAATTGGTTTTGATCTCTTAAAATATAATTATAAATTGTATACTTAATAAATAAATTAGTATGAAAGCACTTGTAGTTTATTATTCTAGAACAGGTAATACTCGAGATATTGCCCAGACTATTGCCCGTGAAATGCCCTGTGATATTGAAGAAATTTATGATACTCAAAAAAGATCCGGCATTATCGGTTGGTTAAAATCAGGTTATCAGGCCAATAGGGGTAAGTTAACCATTTTAAAACCTATTGAGAAAGATCCATCAGATTACGATCTGGTGATTATAGGAACACCCATATGGGCTGGTCTTCCTTCAGTTCCTATTAGGACTTATCTTGTAGAAAATAAAGATAAATTCCAAAAAGTAGCATTTTTTGCTACATATGGATCTTCCGGTTTTTCAAAAACCATCGAGGCCATGAGTGAGATTTGCGGTATGGACGCCGTGCAAACTATGGGCATTAAAGAAGAAGATATGAAAAAACAGACCTGTGACTGTAAAATTGACCCATTTGTAAGGGATATTTCTAATTAACTCTAATCAACACAATCAATATCTTTCCAGTAAGGCTTAATATCCACCACTAATGATCCATCCAGTGCTTCTAATCCCTTAACTGTTAACTTCGTATCATCTATCTTAATTAATTCTACAAGCGATAGGGCTATGGGGTTGGGCCTGCTGGGTGCTCTAGTGGAAAAAACTCCTCTTTTTTGAGTTTTACCATGAGGAATTACTTTAAGCAAATTTCTTTCTGATTTATCGCACCAGTAAAGTATATGAATGTTTTTAACATTTTCAATACCATCCAAAGCTTCCTTATACTCTTTAAATACCTCTATCACACTTTCAGAGGTGGTATATATTCCCTGATGCGGTGTTTTTGATTTTTCTTCAAAAGGCGAATGAATTACACCTATTGGTTTTAAAGTCATCTCTTTCATAGTCACCACTGACTTTGATAATTTATTCTAACTGCGCTATTACTGTAGCTGGGGCACTGTCCACTCCTTCAATCTGCCATGGAAAAACCATTAATTTTTTTATTCTTTTTTCAGGAAGAATACCATCTAATTTCATGTCCTCAATCAAAAACAGAGGATCACCATACCCTTCTTTTTTAACAAATGCGGTTTTATGAGCTTTAACTGCAGTTTTTTCATCACCATAGCTTGAAATAGATACACAATCGATCCCTATACATCTTATTGAAGGATATTTTTTGCGAATATGGTGAATTAAATCTGGAGAAATTCCAGGACTTTGGGTTAAATATTTTTCAGGATTGCTATCTCTGTAGTTGCTAAATCCAGTGGAAATTAAAAGACAATCTTTTTCACTTAAATCCCATCCATCTAATTCTTCAAGGCCTATGGTCCCTTTAGGATCTTGAGGAGATTTCAGTAACAACACATTATTGAAAATAAAATCTGAGGCCTCATATTCTGAAATTGTTTTCCCATCATCTAAAAAATGTGCTGGTGCATCTATATGTGTTCCGGAATGGTTTTCAATAGAAAGCATATAGGTATTGTATCCTTCAGTCCCAATAGTATTTTGATGAGTAATTTTTGGCTCTTTCAGTCCTTTATAAACAAGTGATTTTTCATGAATATTATATGAAAGATAAGTATATTGCATGTTTTTCACCAAAATAGTTTCCATTGATTTTTAGATGTCATAATCAGTTCCAGGAATTCTTTAGTTTATATCCGAATAATCTTCTAAAAGAAGCATTAGTCTGAAGATTGTGGTGATTTGATCCCCATCCGATTTATAAATTTTTAATAATAGTTAAAAATAATTAAAAAATAAGTTTTTAGATTAATCTATCTTCAATATCGTCCAGATCAAGCTTCAAGACCATGAAATCTTTAATATCTATTATTTCCCCTTCACCAACCATGAATGTTTTTCTACCTAAGTCTGATTTTGATTTGATTATTACATTTTCAATCAAACATTCTTTAGGTTTTACAATCATATCCTCAACAGTTCCTAGTTCTACTCCATTTTGAGTTATGACTGTTTTTCCAATTAATTTTTGGAAATTCAAGGCAACTTTTTTAACGGAATCAAAATCCTCCTGGCCTAAACGTTCTCCTGCTTCCTCTTGGGATAAGGTTATTATGATATAGTCCCCAATTGCATCTATCTCTTTTTCAGTGACGCTTAAATATTTTTTACTTAAAACACCGCCGCTGGATATGATTACCCTATCAATTAGACATTCCTCAGGTTTTACAATGATATCTGCTATTTTTCCAATTTCTAATCCTTTTGGATCAATTACAACTTTACCTATAAATTCACTGGCCTTCATAAAATAACATCCCCTATTTATTCTACAAGTAATATGTTATAATTGTTTTTTGTCAATTATACAATTATCTTAAAAAAAATCAGCCTCATCAAATATAGATATATGACTACTGGGAAAGATGCAGTTATAAAAGGTATGGTTATTCTTCTGCATGTTCTATGCCCATTTTAATAAAAAGCAGAACATGTTCATCTGCAAGATAATATCGGGCCATTTTACCTTCTTTTTTAAATTTAACCATATTTTTATCCCTTAAAACCCTCAATTGATGTGAAACAGCAGATTGGCTCATTTCCAAAAGCGCTGATAAATCACAAACACATAAAGATGTTTTAGAAAGAGCATGTAATATTTTAAGCCGGGTGGGATCACTTATAGTTTTGAAATTATCTGTGACCTTAATAATCAAATCATCACTTAACATTTGATTTTTAATATCTTTTACTTTCTCCTCATTCACTTTTTCTATTTCACACATCCCTTCTTCTTTCATATGAATATATTTTCAACTAAGAGAGTATAAAAGTTATGGGCATGGAAGGGTGAGGAGTTGATATCCTGGTTTTAAGAAAGGTATTTAAAATATTCCGACAATGAATGTATAAGGAATTAATTAGCTGAACGATGTGGTATATCATGACTGTAGAATGGGTGAGAATAAAAGATATCCAGGGCAAATCTTATACTTACAGCACTAAAAGGCGGCCTAATGCCGAAGAAATCAGAATTACTGAAGAAAAAATTACTATTAGTCTCAAAAGAGGAGAAGACGGAATTCCAACTCATAGAGTTTTTTTAAAGTCCAGTTTAATTTATTATGAATATACGTCTGATCATTTACAGAAAAAAGCACAGCATCACAGCATATTATCCAGAAGATAATTCTTTTTTATTTTAAAATCATTTTAACCGGACTATTCATTTCTATTTTTTTATCAAGTTTATCTGCTGTTTATTTAAATCAAAAATTTAGCTATTTTTTAATATAATCCCATTAAAATCCTCATAAGTTATATAAATCAAAAAAAATATTATTAAACTAATAAGAGTTTGCTGGATATTTTACGGGGGAACAAGAAAATGCAAAAAATAGGTAGCGCTTTAGTTTTGATAATCCTTGGTTTAATTGTCCTGGCTTTCCCACTATTAGGTGTGATACCAGCTAGTGTAATCACCGGATTTATAGTTTTAATATTAGGTTTAGGTCTCCTCTTAGGAGGAATAGTTGAAATGGGTGAGAGTGCAGCCCTTGGAATCCTGGAAGTTGTTCTAGGAATTATAGCACTTATCCTGGGAATTGGATTTATATTCAACCCCGCAATGTTTAGTTTCCTTGCAGCATTTATAATTTACCTTGCAGGTTTCTTCCTGATTATTGCAGGTATTATGGGTGTAATCTCCAATGTTGGAGGAAGCAGATGGAATGGTATTGTAGCCATAGTAATAGGTGTTCTTTACCTGATAATAGGTTCTTTTGTTTCAGATCCTCGGGTCTTAGGAGCATTAATAGGACTATGGTTGTTAATTACTGGAATAATAATGTTATTCCAAAAAGAATAAATTAATTTAAAAAACTGTAAATTCAGCAAAACTCTTTTTATTAATTTTTAAATAATTACTTAAACATCAGCATATGTTTTTAGGATAAACTAAGAATAAAATATAAATAATATCTATTTTAATGGATTGAACAATCCATCATGATCAATTAAATAACAATCAAACCATTAATTGATAAAAGTAACATTAAATTAATCTAATTCATTTAAATTCAAAAATTAGCCAGTTAATTAAATAAACTCATAAAATCGCTAATTCATAATAATATGATATATAAAGGGGGGTTTGGGTGGGTTGTTAATTAACCCACCCAATAATAAAAAGGGGGTGAATGTGAAAATGCGCTAATAAAACAGCACACAAACTAATAATAAACAATACTAAATAAAAAAACCATTTATTTCAATTAATTATATAAACATGAGATGGGCTGGCAGCGTTATGAAATTCCCATAGGAACAAACCCACAGTACCA